>JAFVFM010000266.1 GCA_017475415.1 Solobacterium sp. | reverse complement strand
TTTAATTTTTTGTATATCAAAAACATTCATAGATTAATCTTGTCCCCCTTAAGAGTAATCTCTTACCTGGCCTCATCCTACACCTCAAAATGCTAATTTACAATAGAATTTCCGACCTTTTTCAAATCATTTTTAATCCATAACATAGTCAGTACATTGTCATTATTTTAGGGCTTGTGCATTATAAATAGTTTAAATATCATACCATTCTATTTAGCTCCATCTACATTTTTTACATAATCTACCGCCCAACAAAAAAAGCCATTCGAAACTCAACTATCTCGTTTGGCTTTTGCTCATAGTATTCTTTACTCGATTTTAGTTTCTAATACCAATTACCCTTAAGAAACTACTATCTTGACCTCTTCTTTGTTTCTTTTCGTCGTACGAGCGATAATTTCAACAATCTCTTCCTCAGTTTTGTTCGGATTAGTTTCTTTCAAAGCGACAAACATCGCTTTCATCATTTCAAACTTACCTTCTTCTTTACCGATTAATCTACCTTCTTCTCTACCTTCTTCTTTACCGATTAATCTACCTGTTTCTCTTTGTTCCTTTTTTATTTCATCTAACGCTAAACACATATTAATGCCCTCCCCTTTATTATCTTTATCAATGATTATATCTATATCTGTCACTGCCTTTATTGCCTCTGCACAATCATCCGGTATATCTTGATAGATTGGCTTTGACATAGCTTCATCAAGTTTTTTTCCATCTTTACTATGTCGAATACATTCTAGCACCATCTTAATTGGCGTGTCTAACGCCTCTATCTCTTCTTCTTTTAGCTCACTTGGACTAATTAATTCATAATCATAATCAGGCCCTTCTTCTACTTCCATTCCCTCTTTTCTTAAATATTCATTTAAGCTTCTCGCTGCACTCCACTTCCCTTCTTCCCAATACATTACCATAGATGATACACGCACTACATGTTCTATTTCTTTTCTTTTTTTCCTACTTAATTGATTTTCATATGCCAAAGCATCCGATTTCAATATGCGTATTATCATATCTTGATCTACTGTACTTTGATTCTCTATTCCTACTATCCTAACTACATCATTTCCCTTCTTTATAGCATAGGCCATATCTAATATTCTTTCTGTCTTAGCTCCCTTTTTATTGAGTGAAGTTAAAACAGGATTTACTTCATCTAAATCATTAGCTTCTATCTTCTTTTTGTCATGATACAGAAAATGATTGATTAGGTCTGCTACATATTCCTTATTCTTTAATAAGGTTTTGAATACAGAATCCTTGCGCATATTTGTTTCTAATTTTTGCATATAACTATTCCTTTCTAATATCTCTTAATACTCTATATAGAAACGAAACATGCATATTCCGAAAAAGAAAAAAGAATTTCACTTCCAAAACTAACATAATCCTTTTCTATATTCAGTATTCTCTACTATTTATATAGACAAGAATGATGGACATTCCTTAAAAAAAGAAGAAATATATTTCAATTTCCTCTTTTCATTAACTATATTCTTTTTATATCCTAAAACTTATAGCTACAGTTATTTTCTTTTAGGTACTCTTCTTTTCGCAATTCCAATTGAAGAGCTTGGACATACTAATCTACATAAATGACAACCAACGCATTTCGTTCCTATAAGTGTAGGCTTTCTCGTTTCTTCATCAAAAGCGATAGCTTGATGCCCGCCGTCATAACAAGACACATAGCATCTACCACAGCCTACACAATGTTCTTCATGGAAAACAGGATAGAGGATTGTTTCTTTATCCACATCATCATATTCCACCATATTTTCCAAAGCACCACCTAATAGTTGTTTAAGGTTTGTGATATTTCTTTCTTCCATATAGCCTTTTAAGCCACTAATTAGATCTTCAACAATTCGATAACCATATTGCATAACGGCTGTTGTGATTTGTAAAGAACCTGAGCCTAATAAGATATATTCTGCTGCATCACGCCAATCCTCAATTCCACCCATTGCCGAAAGATGCATGCCCTTTAATTCTTCATCTTTAGCCATATCGGAAATAAAGCGTAAGGCAATTGGCTTTACTGCTTTGCCAGAATAGCCACCTAAAGCAGAACTCCCTCTAACAGAAGGCTCTGGTGCTAATGTATCTAAATTTAAGCCAGTAATACTTTTAATTGTATTAATCGCAGCTAAGCCATCTGCTTTACCTCTTTTCGCAGCTCTAGCATATGGCACCATATCATCTACATTAGGAGTCATCTTCGCTAATATTGGTTTATCCGTACCTCTTCTAGCAGCTAAGGTAAAGCGTTCAATTAATCCTTCATCTTGACCAATCGTAATTCCTAATTTACCATCTTCAACATGAGGACAAGAGAAGTTCAACTCGATTACATCCGCCCCTGCTTCATCACTCTTTCTTGCAAGATATTCCCATTCATCCTCATTTCTTCCCATGATGGAAGAAATAATTACCTTAGAAGGATATTTTTCCTTCAAGCGTCTAAAGATTTCTAGGTTTTCTTCTAATGCATGATCTGATAATTGTTCAATATTTTTGAATCCATAAAAGGAACCTGTTCTGCTTTTTAATACTGAGAAACGTGGTGAAATATCATGTTGTTCAAATAAAGTTATTGTTTTAAAAGCTACACCAGCCCACCCCATTTCAAAGGCTTTAGCACACATTTCATAATTCGAAGCCACAACTGAAGATGACAACAAGAATGGATTCTCTAATTCCACGCCACAAATATCGCATCGCAAATCCGCAACATATTCTGCATTTGTTTCTTCTGCATTATTTTGTATATCTGCCACTTCTTCCATTAATGATAAAATATGAATCTCCTGTTGTAGAGGGGCTAATACACATGCTTTTTCACATTCCTTTTGACAATCTTTACACGCATCTGCATCAAAACCTTTCACGGCGCCATATGGATTTCCAAAATATAATGATCGTATTCTTCGTGCTGGATCTACTTGTTTTGGGCATGCTGAAGAACATGGAGCATTCGCACATAATAAGCAACGATTTATTTCATTTTCTTTTAACCAATTCATATAAACAACTCCCCATCTTTTTTTCTAACTTAATCATAACATAGGTTGACCATCGTATTTCTATCATCAAATATATATTTGAGTTTGCTATAGCTAACTAAATATGCTATAGTTAGCTTATGCTAACTATAAATATGGGTTTGCAACATGAAATTGTGAAATATTGCGCGCCTACTCTAGCAGGGCTTAAGTCTGCTAGTTTATTTAATATTGCTAAATCGACTACCACAAATCTTTATGAACAAATTAGAGAAATTAATCGTCATTTCAC
>JAFVFM010000265.1 GCA_017475415.1 Solobacterium sp. | reverse complement strand
GAAAAAGTTATTAGCGATATGCATTGCTTTACTTCTTGCCTTGTATATTACACCTATACAAGCAGAGGATGTTCCTACGATTACATTTACAGGTAGTACAGGTAAATTATCAAGCAACGAAGATATGCTTTATGTAAACTTCGGTGATGTATTACCAGGTGATCGTTTAGAACAATTGGTAAAAATCCAATTAAAAGATATTAAAGAAGATACGAAGGTTTATCTAGAGATAGATAATGATCATGTAAATTTACCAAAAGATATTCGCTTCTCTGTATATGTGGATAATCAATTGATATTAGATGGTATTAATCAATCTTTATCGCAACATTTGATTTGTAAAACAGAAAAGGATAAAGATATTGAATGCAAAATCGTAATCGATGTTCCTGTTACGATTGGTAATGAAGTAAAGAATATTACAAAAGATAACTTATGGACAATCGTGGTGGAAGATAAATTTGGGGAACACCATATTGTTGATACAGGTATAGACTATGGAGGCTACGTAAGAAATCTATCTTTATTCCTTCTATCCATAACGGTGGTTCTAGGAATAATAGCCTATAAAGTAGTCAAAAAGGAGGGAAATACATACAACTGAATCAACCTCGTAATCAAATAGATTAGAGAAATCATGAATGATAGTTCATCGGTCCCCCAAGATTCATTGTGTGTTTGTTTCTAGGAAGGAGAGTGTTGATCACTTCCTTCCGTTTTTTGTTTACAATAAAGAAAAGGAGAAGAGTATGCATAAAGAAGAAATAGAAAAAAGAATCAAAATGGGACGTCGTTTCATGCATATGATGGAAGAAATAGAAGAGTATGATACAGATCAAGACTTAGGTAAACCCCAACCCCCTTTATATAAGGAAACTAAATATGAAACAAGCATTGATTTACTAAAAGATTTTTCTTCTTTATCTAAAGAAATGGATTTTCTTAGTGTAATCAATAATCGATGCTCACATCGGGTATATTCAGAAGAAAATATTTCCTTATTACAACTATCTTATTTATTATGGTGCGCACAAGGTGTGAAATCGATTAGAGGGAAAAGATATGCCACATTAAGAACAGTTCCTTCTGGTGGGGGAAGGCATGAATTTGAGGTATATCTTTGTATAAACCATGTGGAAGGATTACAAAATGGCTATTATCATTATTTGCCTAATGGACACAAATTGGAATTAATAAATGAGGAAGAGGATGTAACAAACTTTTTATCTCTATCTTTAGAAAAACAGGATTGGGCTAAGAAAGCTTCAGTTGTATTTTATTTAAGCATGGTGGCATATCGCGCTGAATGGCGTTATGGGATATATGCACATCGTATTGCCTTAGTTGATGCAGGCTATGTAAGTGAAAATATATATTTGGCCTGTACTTCGATTGGCTGAGGAAGTTGTGCAATTGGGGCAATAAAAGAAGATATATGCAATAAAAGCTTTGAGCTAGATGGAGAAGATGAATTTATCTTTTTAGCGCATACTGTTGGTTGTATAAAAGAAGAAGATAGACAAAAAGAAAAAGATTTCTATGCGGAAATACTTTCAAAAGAGAAATGATTTATGAATAGGGATAGGTTTTGTCGAGAACGGTATATTTATCTTCTACATATCCATTATAAAGAAGAAGTCAGCGAACAGTATATAAGAAATGAGATGATAAGGATATCGTAATAAATTTGCGATGTAACCATAGAAAAGTAAATGCTCCTTGTTCATAAAGCGGGTTTTGGAACCGGCTGTCTGACAGGATTGAAGAAAGATAATTATTCCTCCGTAACTCAAAAAAAGTAATAGTTACGGAGGAATAATATTGTTAAAGCAAGCTGAACCGAGTATAATACAGTCATAAGAAAACTCGTTCTAATGGAGGCAACCTATGGATAATAAGAATTTTGTTGGCAGGAACGATGAAATCAAAATAATTGAACAATATTATGCAACGGATAAGTCTGAACTAATTGCAGTATATGGTAGGCGAAGAGTGGGGAAGACTTATTTGGTGAGAGAGACTCTAAAGAAACGGTTTGACTTTGAGTTTTCTGGAATGTATGAAGCAACATCACTAATACAGAGGGAACAGTTTCAGAAAGAGTTAAACCGAGTAGCCAAGAAAAACGCTCCAACTCCTAAAGACTGGTTTGAAGCCTTTGATAATTTGAAAGCATACTTAATTTCTCTAAAAAAGGAGAAGGTGGTTGTGTTTCTTGATGAACTTCCATGGATGGATACTCAGAAAAGTAACTTCCTGAACGCCTTCTCATATTTCTGGAACAGTTGGGGAAAAGAATCGAAGGTATTAAAACTCTATACATGTGGTTCGGCTACTACATGGATGGTAGACAAGCTGATAGGCGATAAGGGTGGATTATATGGAAGAGTAACTAGGCCAATATATCTAGCTCCATTTACCTTGTTAGAGACCGAACATTTTCTTAATCACATTAAGAAAATGAATTATGGACGTAAACAAGTTTTAGATACATACATGATATTTGGTGGAGTACCATATTACTTAGATATGTTAGACAGAGAACTTCCACTATCAATCAATGTTGATAATTTGTTCTTTGCAGAGAATGCTCCTTTAAAGATGGAATACGAATTTCTCTTTCGCTCTCTATTTAATAATAGTGCAAATTACAGGAAGGTAATAGAGCGATTGGCGAGTAAACAAATGGGACTTACAAGAGAAGAAATTGAAAAGGACACTAAGTTAACCGGTGGTGAGTTAAGTAAAATTCTTAAAAACCTTAATGCGTGTGATTTCATTAGAAGTTATTTGGAACCAAATAAAAAACAAAGGAATAAGATATATCAGCTTACAGATATGTTTTCGTTATTCCACCTAAGATTTGTTCAGAAGAATAATGGTCAAGACAAGAACTTTTGGACGAATATGAGCCAAACAGGTAAAAAGAACGCATGGCAAGGATATGCTTTTGAGCAAGTTTGTTTACATCATATAGATCAAATAAAAACCAAGCTAGGGATTTCAGGAATACTGAGCAATGTATATGCATGGAGTAGCAAGACCTTTGTGGATAAAAATGGCGATGAATGGCCAAGTGGACAAATAGATTTGATTATTGATCGCAACGACAATGTGATGAATTTATGCGAAATGAAATATTCTCAGGATGCATACTCAATGGATAAAGCATATGCAGTGATAATTAGACAAAGGACAGAACTTTTTAGAAAAACACAGAAAACAAAGAAAGATCTGCGAAGCACTTTTATCACATTGTATGGTGTGAAGAAAAATAAATATTCAGATATTGTAATGAATGAAATAATCTTGGATGATTTATTTGCATAGCTTGTCATAACATAGCATATCACGGCACCTAAAAGTCCTTGATATTTCGTAATAGGAGGAAGGAATTTATGATAGGAATAATAAGAAAAGTATTATGTATTTTTATGGCTACTTTCCTTTGTGCTTCAATTGTTTTGCCTAAACAAATACTTTCAATTGAGGGACAAGATAAAACAACATTAAGCTTAGAATTTAAATATTGCCAAGGTGAGGCAAGAGCGATGCTAGGCTTATTGAATGCTTTTCGTACAGGAAAAGAAGCATGGGTATATAACGAACAGAATGAAAAGGTCTATATAGATGGTTTACAGCCACTTATTTATGATTATCGTCTAGAAGAATTAGCTATGCAAAGAGCTGCAGAATTAGTATTGAATTATGATCATGTTCGTCCTAATGGAACATACTATTATGACTTAATTATGCCAGAGGGGTATTATGATGCTTCTGGGGAAAATATATCTATGGGTACAGCTTCATTTATGGATTATAAAATGGCCTTTACTTTTTGGCAGGAAACAAATGAAAATTATGTAGGCCAAGGACATAGACGTAATATGTTATCTCCAAGCTATACATCAACTGGTATATCTTGTGTGGAATATAATGGGATGAAATTCTGGGTACAATTATTTGCGAATCGAATTATACAAAGCGATTATAAAGATCCTATTAATAGCTTAAAGAAGGTGGATATTGAAGTCATAGATAATGAAGTATTAGCTTTTATTAAGCGCTTATATCGCTTGTGTTTAAATCGTGAAGCAGATAAAGCAGGAATATCCTATTGGTGGTTATCGCTAGTTAATCAAAGTATTATGGCCGCAGATGCAGTAAAAGGTTTCTTTACTTCAAATGAAATGAATAAGCTTAATCTGAGTGATGAAGAATTTGTTTCACGCTGTTATAGAGTCATGATGGACCGAGAAGGTGATGTAGCAGGAAAGGCGGGTGACGATGTGGAGGTGGATGAGAACCGTGTGGAGATTCTTGACGGTCTCCAGCGGACTTATCGTCTGTGGGTGATATTGTTCTTGGAAGAGACTATCAGAGGTGCGGTAGACAAGAGTTTGAAGGGAATAGCAGCAGCACTGAAAGCGTCACAAAAGGGACAAGTGGTCTTGGAGAACAGTTTCGTGACCCCAAAGTTTATGCGTGGGCTGCTGGAGGTGGAGGACGACGGACGAATGTATATCTATCATCTGCTTGACGGCTATGCGCGGTTTGACGTGTATTTCAACATTTGGACACGACAGGACGACCAGCAGATCATTCATCGTATGCTGGTGCTGAATGCCGGACAGAAAGCCGTCAGCTCCACCCATCAGTTCGAGCTGATGTTCCTGCATTTCTTTGAGGACCAGAAACTGCAATACGACCAGCAGAAGATACATCTGGTTCGTGAGAAAGACCCGCGATTCCGCCCGGTGCAGCGTGGCGACCGCGAAATGGGGGAGTTCCTGATGTCATCGGTGGTGATAGCTTTGCAGTCGTTCATCAACGGACG
>JAFVFM010000264.1 GCA_017475415.1 Solobacterium sp. | reverse complement strand
AGAATTAACATTATTCTCTACAGAGAACTTACATATTTTCCAAACATATTATGGTGGATTACGTCCTACTGCTGATGGTTCTTCTTGGGAATATGGTGATGTAGAATTAGTTAGCCAAATGGTACACGACGGCCAAGATATTAAACCTTGGCTAATGGGTATGAGTGAACCGGCTGAATTCATTGAAGACCAATTAACATTAATTGGTGCACTTTGGTATAGAGAAAATGACTTCGTGCGTCCAAAGGCACAATGGGAAACATACTTCATGCCTATGATGTCTGCTGTTAAAGAAGGTAATGAAAAGAATGAAGTAATGTTACGTACAACCGCTAAGGAATTAATTGTTGAAGATGGTAAAGTAACTGGTGTTAAGGCTGAACAATATGATGGTACAGAAGTTACAGCACACGCTACTAAAGGTGTTGTATTAGCTACGGGTGGTTTCGCTGCCAATATTGCACAAGTTGTTGATACAAATGAATATTGGTCTAGTGAATTCTTATCTACAAGCACAAAGACTACAAACCGTTCTTCCTTAAAAGGTGATGGTATTACAATGGGTGAAGCTGCTGGTGCAGATGTAACAGGTATGAATTTCACACAATTAATGCCTATTTCTTGGATTGACAATGGTAACCTCGCATTTGGTGGTGGTAACTATGCTGTATATATCAATCCTACTACAGGTGAACGTTTCGTTAATGAAACAGCTGAACGTGACGTATTATCTTTAGCTGAATTCAATAATGGTATTGAACGTCAAGGTTCTAAGGGTGTATTCATTGAAATCGCTAATGCTAAGAATCCTATTCCTGGTCCATATCCATATGGTTCTCCAACAGCTGCAGAAGGCTCTTATGGTGCAGAAATGTGGATGACGGATGTAGAAGATAGACAATATCTAAGAAAGGTATCTGAATTACCTGAATTATTCAAAGAACTCAATTTGGAAACAGATGGTGAAAAGGTAATTGAAACATTACGTACTTATGATGATGCATTAATCAATAATCCGGAAATTATGCTTGATGCAGAGAAGTTCGGACAAGTAATTAAGCGTAATCCATCTACTCCTATCGGTGATATTGAAAAGGATGATAGTGGTAACTATAAGAAGGATACATATAACTTAGAAGATACAGTTGTACGTGTTCGTTTAATGGCACCAAGTACACACCATACTATGGGTGGCTTAAAGGTAGATCTTGACCGTCATGTATTAGATAAAGATGGAAATGTTATTCCTGGTTTATATGCTGCTGGTGAAGTAACTGGTGGTATCCATGGTGGTAACCGTTTAGGTGGTAATGCGATTGTTGAAATTATTGTTTCTGGTCGTGCTGCTGCTAATGGTATCCAAAAAGACAATCAATAATTGATTGACTACAAAGTGGGAGGTAATAATCCCACTTTTTTTCTGTCTTTGATACAATAATTGAGATGAAAAAATATGGTTCTATTTTGGGGTTAGTTATTCTATTTCTAGTATATGGGTGTGCTATTTTTCAAAAAGAAAAAGAGGTAAGGCCAATGAAATTAATGCAGATAACAGATTTACATTATTTATCTAAAAGCTTATATACAGATGATGTTATATTTCGTGAATTATTAAAGAGTAACGATGGAAAGCTTATTGAAAGGGATGAAGAGATACTGGATAAAGTAATTGAAGAATGCCTAATACAAAAGCCAGATGCTTTTTTATTGAGTGGAGATATTACTTTTAATGGAGAAAGGGTATCTTTGTTAGAAGTGAAAGATGAGTTACAAAGAATAGTAGACGAAGGTATACCTGTTCTTGTCATACCAGGGAATCATGATATTGATTATGCATATGCTCGTAGTTATATAGGGAAAAAACTAGAGAAGGTAGCTACCATATCCCAAGAAGAATTTAGGGAGGAAATGTCAGCTTTTGGCTATAGTAAAGCAATTAGTGTAGATCAAAATTCTCTTAGTTATCTATATGCAATAGATGATACGAATTTGATTCTTTGTTTAGATGCGAATGTACCTGGGGAAGAAGGTTATATTACAAAAGGTACTTTAGGCTGGATGGAAGAGGAATTAAAGAGGGCAAAAGCAGATGGTAAACAAGTAGTAGTAATGAGCCATCAAAATGTATTACGTCAAAATGAAAATATTTATTATGGCTATGTTATACATAATGAAGAGGAAGTAAAACGAATACTCAAAAAATATGGAGTAAAATTAGTCTTGTCTGGTCACTCGCATATACAACATGCCTCACGAGAAGATGAATTAGTGGATATTTGCAGTGAGAGTGTGGTATTAGCGCCATTAAGCTATACGGTAGTGGATATCAACGAAAATAGAGAATTCCAATATAAGAAAGTGAAATTGGGTATATATGAAGAAGAAGCGAATAAGCGTTTCGATGAATGTCTAAGTAAAGGTTTAGTGGAAGGAATCAATACGTTAGAGGTAGAGGAAAGCCAAAAGGAAAGAATAAAAGAGTTTGCTTTAATGGTGAATCGAGCTATTTTTGCGGATGACCAAGAAGCTTTAGTTTCTTTAAGGAAGAGTGAAAGCTATCCATTATGGAAGAAATACGCGAAAAATCTACGCTATTATAGCTATCTGGAACGTGCAGTAAATGAGGCGAAAATGCCTTGAATTAGAGGAAAAAATCCTCTTTTCTTTTTGTGAAAAAATTACTTTTTACTTTTTGGTTTTTTGATATTGAAAGTGGGAATAGAATGGTTTATAGTTGTCTTACGGGGAGATAGTTGGATATCCAACTATCTCTTAAATAATAGTAATAGAATGGATGGTGCGGGATATGAATGTAATTAAAAGAAGCGGGGAAGAGGTAATATTTGATTCCTCGAAAATTGAGAATGCGGTAAAGAAAGCGAATATCGCAACTGAAGAAACAAAGCGTGTTTCGGAAGAAAAAATCAAAGAAATTACGGATAAAGTAGTTGAAAAATGCAATACTTTGAATCGTGCGGTAGCTGTAGAAGAGATTCAAGATATGGTAGAAAATGAATTGATGCGTGCGCAGGTATTCCAAGTTGCACATAACTATATTACCTACCGTTACGAAAGAGCTTTAGTAAGAAAGGCTAATACAACAGATAAACAGATTCTTTCTTTAATAGGCCGCAATAACGAAGAGGCTAAGCAAGAGAATTCCAATAAGAATCCTACTGTGAATAGTACACAACGTGACTATATGGCAGGGGAAGTATCTAAAGATATTACAAGACGTTTCTTATTACCACAGGAAATCTATGATGCGCATGATAAGGGTATTATTCATTTCCATGATAGTGATTATTTTGCACAACCTATGTATAATTGTTGCTTAGTGAATTTAGAAGATATGCTTCAAAATGGTACGGTGATTTCTGAAACAAAGATTGAGAAACCACATAGTTTCGCAACAGCTTGTAATATTGCGACACAAATTATTGCCCAAGTTGCAAGTAATCAATATGGTGGTCAGACAGTCACTCTATCCCACTTAGCACCATTTGTAGATATTTCTCGTCAAAAGCATAGAAAACAAGTTGCTGCTGAATTGGCGGATGCAGGTATTGATGTAGATAATGAAAAAATCAATCGTATTGCAGAAAGCCGTTTAAAGGCAGAAATCAAAGCGGGTATTCAAACCATTCAATACCAGATCATTACATTAATGACAACGAATGGACAAGCTCCATTTGTAACAGTCTATATGTATTTGGATGAAGTAGAAGAAGGTCAAACAAGAGACGACTTGGCGCTTTGTGTAGAAGAAATGCTTAGACAAAGAATGCAGGGTGTGAAAAATGAAAAAGGTGTATGGGTAACACCGGCCTTCCCTAAATTAATTTATGTATTAGATGAAGATAATATTGAAGAAGGTTCTAAATCTTATTACCTTACAAAGTTATCTGCAGAATGTACAGCGAAGAGAATGGTACCAGATTATATCTCTGCTAAGTTGATGAGAGAATTAAAGGGAGATGTATATGGTTGTATGGGTTGCCGTAGTTTCCTAACACCAGATCGTTTCACGGATACAGGTACATTTGGAAATCCTGAACATGCCTTAAATTATGTGCCAGGTAAGCATAAATATTATGGTCGCTTTAACCAAGGTGTTGTAACCATAAACCTTGTGGATGTAGCTTGTTCTAGCGAAGGCGATATGGATAAATTCTGGAGTATCATGAATGAACGTTTGGATTTATGTCATAGAGCCCTACGTATTCGTCATGAACATTTATTAGGTACACCTTCTGATGTGGCACCAATTCTATGGCAAAATGGTGCGATTGCCCGCATAGATAAAGGTGAAGTAATTGATCCATTACTCTATAATGGATATTCTACAATTTCCTTAGGATATGCTGGCTTAGCAGAATGTGTATATCGCATGTTAGGGGAAAGCCATACAACCGAAGAAGGAAAGAAATTTGGTTTAGCTGTAATGCAAGCGATGAATGATGCTTGTGCAAAATGGAAGAAAGAAGAAAATATCGATTATTCTGTATATGGTACACCAATTGAAAGTACAACATACAAATTCGCTAAATGCTTACAAGAAAGATTTGGTGTAATTCCTCATGTTACAGATAAGAACTATATTACAAATTCTTATCATGTTCATGTAACAGAAGAAATTGATGCCTTTGACAAGTTAACAAAAGAAGCACAATTCCAACAATTATCTCCAGGTGGTGCTATTAGTTATGTAGAAGTGCCTAATATGCAATACAATATACCTGCAGTATTATCTTTGATGAAGCATATTTACAATACAATTATGTATGCTGAACTCAATACAAAATCGGATTATTGCCAAGAATGTGGCTATGATGGAGAAATTGAAATCAAAGAAGATGAGAATCACAAATTAATTTGGAGATGCCCAAATTGTGGTAATACGGATCAAACAAAGATGAATGTTGCTAGACGTACTTGTGGTTATATTGGAACGCAATATTGGAATCAAGGGCGTACACAAGAAATCAAAGAAAGAGTATTGCATTTATAAGAAAAAGGAAGGTTCATATTTCGTGAACCTTTTTTAGAAAGTAGGCAAAAAATGTATTATGGAAATATAAAGAAACATGATATCGCTAATGGAGAAGGCATACGCGTAACCTTATTTGTATCTGGTTGCAGATTACATTGTGAAGGTTGTTTCCAAGCGCAAACACAGGATTTTCACTATGGTAAACCTTATACAAAAGAAACAGAAAAGGAAATCTTAGAAGCTTTAGAAGATCCTTATTGCGATGGGTTAACTTTACTTGGTGGAGAGCCTTTTGAACCAGAGAATCAAGTGGTAATTGTGGAATTATTAAGGGAAGTAAAGAAACAATTCCCTCAAAAGAATATCTGGAGCTGGACAGGATATGTTTATGACAAACATCTTATTGAAGGTGGCACAAAACATACAGAATATACAGATGAAATCTTATCCTATTTGGATGTATTGGTAGATGGTCCATTCGTCTTAGAAAAAAGAAATCTAGCCTTATCCTTTAGAGGTTCTGAGAATCAAAGGGTAATTGATTTGAAGAAAACATTAGAAAAAAAAGAAATTGTGCTCTACCTGGATTAATGCATGTATTTTGAATGAATTTATTTCTTATGCTATGATAATTTAGCATAGATATGTTAGGGGGAGAGCGGTGTTATGTCACAATACCGTAATAGGAGTCTTGATGAAATCATTTTGGATGAAAATATTAGCGTGAGTGATCCACAACTATATTATGATCTTGCGCAATGTTTTAAAGATGGTTTGGGCGTAGAGGCACATGCTGGCTTATTCCGTCTTTTTGAACGTATGGCGAAAGAAGCTGAAGAAAAGCGTCTAGCCCGCGTCGAAGATAAGATCATCCATGTCATCAAAGATGAAGAAGATGAATTTGTGCCTTTAGGAGAAGAAGTCATACCTGTTTTTGATGAAGATGAATTTCCGGAATTCTTTTTGGATGAAAAGACTCGTTTTATCTTGGATATGGATAGAGAAAAAGAACTATCTTCTAGTGACGTAGTAAAAGAGATGGATGAAGATACATTATCTTACCGCGAACGTTATTTAAAAGCGAAGGAAATGATGCTTCATGGGAGTTATGATGATGGCTTAGAACTCATGAAGAAATTAGCGATGGAAGAAAATATTGATGAAAAAACGAAAGCGCAGGTATACTTTGTCTTAGCTTTAGCTTGCCCGGCTGAAAGATATTCTCGGGAAGCTGTTTTCTTGGCTTGGAGGCATAGAGAAGAAGAATATGCAAAGCAATTCCTTGAATATTATTATCATTTGAATCCGGATCAATCTTTAGTAGATGATAAGGTAATTCTAAATGAAGAAGATGATTCTTGGAAAGAAAGTTTAATTGCTAAGGAAGAAGAGAAAAAGGAAGAAGAATCCTTTGTGCATAAACCATATGAAGGAATACCAGAATCCATTCGTGATAAGCTTCCTGAACGTGAACCATTAGGTGAGATTCGCTTAGTGCTAAATGCGGAAGATGAATTAAACCAGAAAGATGATTTAGATGATATTTTACACCGTGATGTGGTGGAATTATATAAAAAAATAGAACAGCTACAGGGCTTTTTGAAATAAGGCGATAAGAATGCCTTATTTTTTCTTTTTTGGTCTTTTTCTTTTTCAAAAGAGTGCTATACTTTTTTTCGTTATGGCTAAGGTAAAACAAGATATCTTACATGGAAAAATTAGCGAGCAGTTGTTGCTGTTTTTTTATCCGATTATGTTTGGCTCCATTTTTCAACAACTATATAACACAGCTGATGCAATGGTAGTTGGTAATTATGTTGGCAAAGAAGCACTAGCTGCAGTAGGAGGATCAACCGGTACATTTATTAATTTATTATTAGGTTTTACCATTGGTTTATCTAGTGGGGCGACGGTTGTTATTGCGCAATCCTATGGTAATCGTAATCGTGAAGCAGTACGTAAAGGAGTTTATTCGGGAATGTATCTAGCCTTATTATTAGGGATTGCTTTAATGATTATTGGCTATTTTGTTTCACCATTCATTCTTCAATTACTTGGTGTACCAGAAGATATTTATGATTATAGTTTGATCTATTTACGTATCTTTATGATGGGGTCTATTCCTTCTATGTTATATAACACTGGTGCTGCAATATTAAGAGCTGTTGGTGATTCTAAACGGCCTTTATACTTTTTAACAGTAGCTGTTATTGTGAATATCGTTTTAGATTTCATTTTTGTTGTATTCTTTAAAATGGAAGTATTAGGTGTGGCTTTAGCTACTGTCATTTCACAAGTGATTAGCTGCATATTAACTTTACTTACGTTATATCAAACAGAAGATAGTTATCATTTTAATATTGTTCATCTGCATCATGATAAACGAACTTTATATCGCATCATTATGATTGGTTTACCTATAGGTATTCAATCCTCTTTATATGCTTTAGCAAATTTATTCATACAAGCTGGTATTAATAAACATGGTACAGATACTATTGCAGCCTATACGGCCTTTGGTAAAATTGATGCCATATTCTGGAATACATCTGGCGCGTTGGGTACTTCTGTATTAACCTTTGTTGGGCAAAACTATGGTGCAGGGAATGAAAAAAGAGTGCGCTCAGGTATGTGGACAGGGGTTCGCTTATATTTAATTATGTCCTTAACAATCACTATAATTGTTTATTTCTTTGGCGGAGTCATTTATCGTATCTTTACTCCAGATGAAGCGGTTATTGATATT
>JAFVFM010000263.1 GCA_017475415.1 Solobacterium sp. | reverse complement strand
GCTGCACCCATTTGTTCTTCTCTATCTTTATTTGCTTGATCAATCGCGTCATTTGTCGCAATTAAAATCATATCTTGTAACATTTCTTTATTATCTACTGTCATTAATTCATCTGAAATGAGTACTTCTAGCATTTCGTTACGGCCGTTCATTTTTACTGTTACACCTTCGCTACCACCAGAATTACCTTCATATATTTTTTCCGCTAATTCCTCACCAATATTACTGAGTTGTTCTTGCATCTTTTGTGCTTGTTCAAATAGCTTTTCAATATCCATCTTAATTTTCCTCCACTATTTCTACATTTTCTGCGCCAAATAAGGCGATTACTTTTTCTTCATTTGCGACAGGTTTTTCTTTTTCTCTTTCATATCGTTTAATCTTCATTGCCTTAGGTAATTTCTTTTCTGCCATGAGCTTACGATATGCATCTGTTGCCTTTTTGAATCTATCTTCAGTTAAGACATATATCATCTTATTGATATCTAAATCATCAGTCGCGAATCTATATAATTCTCGATTTAATTGTTCATCATTCATAGCATGTTCTAATGAAGAATTCTTTACCTTTAGTAACAAACAATCCTTTCCTGATGCAGCAATGGAAGCAGCTGTTAACAGATCTGTATATTTCACTTTTTCTAAGTCAAATATTGTATGCACTTTTTTTATCTTTTCTTCATCGATTGCTTTTTCTTCCTTATTACATTGTACTAATAAGGAAAGTATTTCTTCCTCGCTTAATTCTTTTGCCTCATGAATTACTTCTAATTTATTAGGTTTCGTCTCTTCCTTAGTTGTTTCTTTATCTACTGTATTAGAAGGTTTTTGTGTAGGCTTTTTCGTTTCGACAATATTCATGCTTGCATGTTTTTCTTCAAGCATGGTTAAACCTAAACAAATTACTTCAAAACAACTTATTGCAGAACTAGAATAAGAATATTTGTTACGTGAATCAAGCAACACTTCTGCGATATGCAAGCATGTTTTTCCATCGGTGTTTTCTAGGATGCTGTTGACCTGTTCGACATTCAATAATTTCATTAATTCCGCTTTATCTGTTTGTGCATAAATTGCACAATCTTTCGCTATTGTAATTAAATCATCTGTGAATCTTTGCAAATCGATTCCCTGCATCGCATATTGTTCAGTTCTTACCAATATGCCTTCTATATTTTTCTTTAATATATCTTTTAGTAGCTCTACCTTTTCTTCGGTACTAGCTAGACCATAAATTCTTGTCACTTCTTCTTCTGTTATATTATCACCAGTATAAGAAGCACATTGATCCATTATAGATAATGCATCGCGCATACCACCATCTGCTAAATCCGCAATCATTTCTGCAGCCTTAGCTTCCATTTTTATGTTTTCACTTTGCGCTATATTCAACAAATGATTTGTAATACCTGTTTTATTTAGTTTTGTGAAATCATATCTTTGGCATCGTGAGATAATTGTTGGCAATAATTTTTGTGGATCTGTTGTAGCTAAAATAAAGATTACATTTTCTGGTGGTTCTTCTAAGGTCTTTAATAATGCAGAACATGCTGCACTAGATAATTGATGAACCTCGTCAATGATATAAATCTTATTCTTACCTTGCATCGGTGCTAAGCGTGCACGTTCAATTAAACCACGTACATCTTCTACATGTGTTTCACTTGCACCATTAATTTCTATAATATCAGGATGACTACCTTCATTAGCAGCAATACAACTTGCACAATGGCCACAAGGTGCCTCTTCTGGATTTTCACAATTCACCGCTTTCGCTAATAATCTTGCCATTGTTGTTTTTCCTGTACCTCTAGGTCCACAGAATAAATAGGCATGGCTTACTTTATTTTGCAGAATTGCATTTTTTATTGAGCGAACAACATGTTCTTGTCCCACTACTTCATCAAAGGTAGATGATCTATATTTTTGATATAAGGCTAATTTTGACATGTATAAATCTCCTGAGTATCATTATATACAAAAAATGCCCTAAAATATAGGACATTCACTTCGTTTTCTTTCGTTTTTCTCTAAAAAATGTTGAAAGAATATTTCCACACATTTCTTTTTCAATGCCAGCCTCGATTTCTCTTGGATAAGCACCTACATGTTTTATTTTCTTTAAATCAATTAATGAATTGACCATTCCACCTTTTTCGTCACTTGCTCCATAATATAAACCATGGATTCTAGCTTGTGATATCAAACCCGCACACATCATACATGGTTCTAAAGTTACATAAAGATCACAATCAATTAAGTATTGATTCCCCAATTTTTTAGAAGCCTTTTGTATAGCAACCAATTCTGCATGCGCGAAGGCTTGGGCTTTCTGTTCTCTTAAGTTATGGCCACGCGCGATAATTACATTATCTTTAACATT
>JAFVFM010000262.1 GCA_017475415.1 Solobacterium sp. | reverse complement strand
TATACATTTTATCGTTTAAAAGGATCCAAGCTCATCTTCGTTATAGCGATATTATGTAGTATGTCTGCCCCATTTTTAGGTGCATATTCATGGGTTATGTTATTAGGTAGAGCAGGGGTAATTACGAAATTCTTCAAAACTGCTTTGGGAATTACCTTACCATCCATATATGGATTTGGGGGTATTGTATTCACCCAAACATTGAAATTCTTTCCTTTAGTATTTATTTATATGAATGGTGCATTCCGCAATATAGATAATACATTGATGGAAGCTTCTGCTAACTTAGGCTGTACAGGGATAAAGCGCTTAATGAAGGTTGTTATGCAATTATCTATGCCGACAATTCTAGCTGCCTCATTAATGGTATTTATGCGAACATTTGCGGATTTTGGTACACCAACAATATTAGGAGAAGGATATAAGACCTTCCCTGTATTGCTATATAACGAATATTTAGGGGAAAATGGGTCGAACTATTATTTTGCTTCAGCTCTATCCGTTATTGCGATTGTGATTACGGCTATCTTCTTCTTTATTCAAAAATATGCAACATCTAAATTCTCATTTTCTATTAACGCCCTTCAACCAATTGATAAAAAAGAAGCGAAGGGTATCTCTGGTATATTGATGCATATATATTCCTATGTGTTATGTGGAATAGCGATTCTTCCACAGATTTATATTATTTATCTATCCTTTAGGAATAGTAAGGGCTCAGTCTTCAAACCAGGATTCTCACTAAATAGTTATCGTCAAGCAATAAAGAAAAAATTATTGTTGTCTACTACGAATACAATCATTATGAGTGTGATTGCCTTAGCGATTATTATTATTCTTGCAGTACTTATTGCCTATGTTGTTGTAAGAAGAAGTAGTCCGATGAGTCATACGATAGATACCATTGCAATGCTTCCATATATTATGCCAGGTGCAGTTATTGGTATCGCTCTATTAATTGCTTATGGCGCAAAGCCACTTGCTTTAACAGGAACGATGACGATACTGATCTTGTCCTTTGTTATACGAAGGATGCCCTATACGATTCGTTCAGCTACAGCGACTCTTCAACAAATACCAATGAGTGTGGAAGAAGCAGCGATTAGTTTAGGGGCATCAAAAAAGAAGGTGTTCGCAGGGATTACTGTTCCTATGATGGCAAATGGAATTCTAAGTGGAGCAATTCTTAGCTGGGTAGCAATTGTTACTGAATTATCTAGTTCTGTAATTCTTTATAGTAATAAAACCGTTACCTTAACCATGCAAGCTTATATTTATATTGGTAGAGGAGAATATGGAACAGCAGCAGCCTTCGCGGCTATCCTAACAGTCATTACAGCTATTTCATTATTCATCTATATGGCTTTAAGTAAAACGGAAGATGTAAATATTTAAAAAACACTATTAAAAGAAAAGGAGGAAAGAATAGTGAAAAAAATAATTAGTTTGATGCTGGGTGCCTTTATGGTAATTACACTTACAGCCTGTGGTGGTGGAGGTACCGCAAACAACACACAAGAGGAGAAAAAGGAGGAAACAAAAGAGGAAGCGACAACAGAAACTAAAGAAGAAACGAAAGAAGAAACGAAAGAAGAAACTACAAAAGAAGATATTGGGGATAAAGTAGTACTTTATTCATCAATGACAGAATACGATTTAGAAGCTCTTACAGAATGCTTTAATGAAGTATATCCAGATGTTGAAGTGGAAATCGTAGCAGGAAGCGTAGGGGAATATACTTCACGTATTACTGCAGAAGCTGGCAATCCACAATGTGACGTTACTTGGGGTGGATTAATGGATACAGATGGTGATCGTTATGCAGATATTTTCCAAAAATGGGTAACAGAATATGATGATGAAATGATGGATGGTTATGCAACACCTAATGGTATGTATAGCATGGATCATTTATCCACTGTTGTATTCTGTGTAAATAAGGAATTGGAAAAAGAATTGGGTTTAGATATTCGCAGTTATGAAGATCTTTTGGATCCTAAATTAAAAGGGAAAATAGTTCTTTCTGATCCAAATAGTTCATCTGCAGCTTGGAATAATCTATGTAACATTTTCTCCGTATTTGGTGTAGATACAGATGAAGCTTGGGACTATATTGATAAATTAATGGATAATTTAGTTGTTGTAGAAAAGTCTTCAGCTTGTTTCAATTCTGTACATGATGGCGAATATGTTGTTGGCTTAACATATGAAGATGGCGCAATCAAATTAAACCAAAATGGTTCTGATGTTACAGAAGTACGCTATCCTGAAGATGGCACTTCTGCATTTGCGGCAGGTATGGCTATTGTTAAAGACTGCCCACATCCAGAAGCTGCTAAAGCACTTGTAAACTTTGTATGTTCTTCTGAAGGCCAAACAGCGATGGCTGAATATATGGAAGGTACATTGCGTTTCACCAATAAGAACTACAAAACACCAGAAAATGCATGGTTACCATCCTCGGAAGAAATCAAATGGGTAACACGTCCAGTTGCTGAATTAGCAGAAAAGAAAGATGCATTATTAGAAAAATGGAATGAAAAACTAGGCCAACATCAATAATTAATACGAAAGTCTAGTTGGCATCTTTTCGATAGGTGAACAGATGATCTTGTCGCTATTAGTCGATAAAATCATCTGTTTTTTCATTTTGTCAAAGTTTACCTTTATTTAGGTGGAAAAGATGAAGATTTATGGAGTATTTATGCGCTATTTTTTAGTTAGAGTATTATAATAGTAACGTGCTAAAAATAAAGGATGTTTGTAAAACATATATTACGGGTGATTTAAAACAGGTCGCGCTTGATCATGTTTCTTTAAACTTGCGCGATAATGAATTCATTGCCATTTTAGGGCCTAGTGGCTCTGGTAAAACAACTTTATTGAATATTATTGGCGGTTTAGATCGTTACGATAGTGGCGATATGATTATTAATGGCATATCTACTAAGGATTATAAAGAAAAGGATTGGAATGCTTATCGTAATCATACAGTTGGTTTTGTCTTCCAAAGTTATAATTTAATACCTCATCAAACTGTTTTAGCAAATGTGGAATTGGCTTTAACTATTTCTGGTATTTCTTCTGTTGAGCGCAAACAAAGAGCGATAGAAGCTTTAGATAAAGTAGGCTTAAAAGAGCAAATGCATAAGAAGCCAAATCAAATGTCTGGTGGGCAAATGCAACGCGTTGCGATAGCACGTGCTTTAGTCAATAATCCAGATATCCTATTGGCGGATGAACCAACCGGTGCCTTAGATAGTGAAACAAGTATCCAAGTTATGGATTTACTAAAAGAAGTAGCGAAAGATCGCTTGGTAGTAATGGTAACGCATAATCCGGAATTAGCAGAACAATATGCTAACCGTATAGTGCGTGTTAAGGATGGAAAGATATTGGATGATAGCCGTCCTTATAGCGTGGATGATCGTGAAGAAGGTATTTATCGGAATATGGGTAAATCCTTCATGTCCTTTTTTACTGCCTTACAACTAAGCTTTAATAATTTATGGACAAAACGTACGAGAACCATATTAGTGTCTGCTGCAGGATCAATTGGTATTATTGGTATAGCGCTAATCCTTTCCTTATCTAATGGGGTAAATAAGTATATCAAAAGTATTGAAGAGGATACTTTGTCGGAATATCCTTTACAAATCACTTCTCAAGGCTTTAATTTTGGTGCTGTAGCTAATGCAAGAGAAGAAGTAAAAGATAGTACGAAAAAAGAAGATTATGAAATCAAAGAAGTAAAGATTTCCAATAATACTTTTGCGCGAATGAACGCAAATGATTTACAAG
>JAFVFM010000261.1 GCA_017475415.1 Solobacterium sp. | reverse complement strand
TAAACTATCTTCACCTGGATTTACCACTAGTCCAGCTACATTCTCTTGTTTTTCTAGCATCTCTGCATAATCTTTTAGCGTGCGTACAATGAATTGCGGTTGAACTTCACCTCCCGCAAAACGATCTGCTTCTTTTTGATCTGTAAATATTGGGAAATAAGCAGCTCCTTCATTAGTATTCATCATCATATATTTCACAGCTGCAATACCTGGTTGTACTTCCTCCACTTTACAAGGAACTAAAAATTTAGCTTTAACCAAAGCCATCGATAAGGCATTTTGTTTTTCTGGAGTACTGCCTTCTTTTAAATCCAACATTGCTTTCTTTAATGCAGGATTTGATACGGATGTCCCACTTACCTTACTTACTTTATTCTTTTGTTTTTTCTTCTTCGACATGTGTTTACCTCACCTTAATAAGTATACACTTTATTCTTCACATATTCTTCAACTTTCCATCATTTGTTGTTCTATTTATAGCGATAACCTATAAACAGGAGGAAATAAAAATGAAGAAAAAATTTATGTATACAATAGACTTCTTAATCATTTTTGCATTATCTACCTATGTTCTATTAGATGCCTTCATTATTCCCCGCGCATATGGAACAGTAAGTGATAATGATGTTGCTTCAACCACAGAAACAACTACAGATACAAATGATAATGTAATAGAAAGTGAAAAAGAAGAAACAAATATTATTCAAAGTAGCATTACACAAACCATCAGCACAGATACAGATTACGACGACGGTGAAATCAAAATACATTTAGAAAGTTACCGTTACGAAGACACAACAGTCTATGTAGCTGATGTTCAATTGGCATCTATTGATTCACTAAAATCTGTATTTGCACAAAACACATATGGAAAAAATATTACTGCAACCACTTCAGATATGGCTGATGATTCTGATGCTATATTAGCGATTAATGGCGACTATTATGGTTCAAGAAATAGTGGTTATGTATTAAGAAATGGAACAATATATCGCTCCATTGCTTCAAATAACCAAGAAGATCTAGTTATTGATAGCGATGGTAACTTCTCTATTATTCAAGAAAATGAAGTAGCTTTAGAAGATATAGAAAATGCTTTACAAGTTTATTCATTTGGACCAGCACTACTTATTGATGGCGAGATTGCTGTTACAGAAGATGAAGAAGTAGGTAAAGCAATGGCTTCTAATCCACGTACGGCGATTTGCCAAATTGATACATTGCATTATTTATTTGTTGTATCAGATGGTAGAACAAGTGAAAGTGAAGGCTTATCCTTGAGAGAATTAGCTGAATTTTTAACACAATTTGATGTACAAACTGCATATAACTTAGATGGTGGTGGCTCAAGTACGATGGTCTTCAATGGTCAAATTATCAATAACCCTACTACTAGCGGCCGGTCCACAAAAGAAAGGAGTGTTAGCGATGCTATCATTATTCAACAATAAAAAATATAAATATACGTATATATGGTTAGCAATTAGTTGTTTCTGCGCATTATTTTCAACAATATATGAATATTTCAGTTTTGGTGTTTATTCCCCTTCCATGATTTTCTTATTCGCTTATCCATTGTTACTCGGTGCTATTCCTAGTTACCTATTAGCAAAATTCAATTTACCTAAACCTAATCGTCTATGGCAAGATGGGGTTTGTTTATTAACCTTTATGTCACTGATTAATGGTATATTAGAAATCTATGGAACAAATACTCCATATACATATTATTTCTTAATCGCTGGTATTACATTACTCGCGATAGGCTTCCTTTTTATCCTAATGGACTTTAGTTTAGGAAAAGAATGAGCATTTCACACAAACTTCACATGAAAGCAGTATATATTTATATGTAGGAGGTAAAAGAAGATGAGTGAAAAGAAAGTTTCAAATCACAAAATGCGTCCCTATACGATTATCTTATTGAGCGCAATTGTATCCTTATTCACTGGCTTAGCTGGAGGATGGTTTGCGGTAACTCATTTGCAGCCGAATAGTATTACAGTCTATCAATCAAATGACAACTCAAATACATCTACAGTCGTTACCAGTAATTCAAACGACAGCCAGATGACTATCACCTCCGCTGCCGCTAAAGCATCCCCTTCGGTAGTAGAAATCAATACCGAATCGGAAAAAACAAGTTATGGATTCTTTGGTGGATCCTATATTGCCCAAGGCGCAGGTTCAGGCGTCATTCTCAGTGAAGATGGTTACATTATTACTAACCATCATGTAGTAAGTGATTCAACAAGTATTACTGTAACTACATATGACGGAAAAACTTATCCTGCAACATTAATTGGTTCAGATAAAATGTCAGATATCGCTATCATTAAGGTCGAAGCGAGTGACCTTACAGCTGTTACCTTAGGTGATTCTGCTAAGATTCAACCAGGTGATACAGCCATC
>JAFVFM010000260.1 GCA_017475415.1 Solobacterium sp. | reverse complement strand
TATTTGATCATATTGTTCCATTTTGATATTAATACCTCCCGGGATTGATATTAACACCAATAAAAAATGACAATATAATTTTGTAGGTTTTCAGACATTTTTATTTAATCATTTTCCTACATTATTATTTTGTCATTTACAGTTGTAAATGAATGACATATAAATATTCACTGAGTACGAGAATGTTTAATATATCTTCATGGTAAGAAAGTTGCCCTTTTGTATCGCTACCAATAATTGTATCTAATTGATGGCGGTATTGTTCTACTGTTAGGCGATGTGTAAGAAAGCTAATGCGGGAAAGATATAAATTTAAGATTTCCTTTGGGCATATAGCAGAAAAGAATTCTTCATTCTTATTCCACATCTCTTCCATAGCTAAAGTATAGTGATAGATTTCTTCTAATTGTTCATCATTAAATTGGCGTATATTATTTTCTTCTGTTAAGCCATTAATATATTCATAACAGCGGAATTCATGATATTCCCAATTATAATTTGGGGCATGTTTCTTGTAGAAGGATTTATTCGTTAATGCAAGAGAATTCTTTAATTGTTCAAAGTCTAGTGTATTAATCTTTTCATTGCCATAAGAATCGCTACATAAGAATAGTGCACAGATATATCTTGAATTCACTAAAACAATTTCCTTTGTTTCATCATCTGGCAAGGAAGCGAATTTCTTTTGGGGTAAATAAGATAACAAGCGATATGCGGCATTAAGCCCGTAATCACGGTAGTTGTAGCATGTTGGATCACAGAAATCAAAGCGAGACGACATATGCATAATCGCAAAACATGCTTCAATATAGCGATCTAAGGCATGGATGATATCTTTTGTGTTACCTTTTTTATCTGCATCGATGAGCAAACGGTTTGTGATGCGATAGAAAAGAGGAATGTCCACATCTTCCATGCGACTAGCATTGAAAAGTGTATTGGAATAATGAGTGAGTGTATCTTTTTCCTTTTTAGAAAGAGAATGATTTGAAGTAAGTATAGGATTTAATTCTTTTTCTAGAATTTTTCTTTTTTCTTGGGAAAGCTCTTTTATGCGATTGAAGTTGCGTAATAATGCACTACGATAGGTTTTCGCGGATTGGTAATGCAGAAGATCTGGAGATGCTAAATAGCGTATCTTTGAAGATAACTTGGCATATTCTTTACTCGCATCTTGGTGTGTCTTTATTGTCGTCATAAGAGCCTTTCTAAAGTGAGAAAAGTATGAATTCACATGCTATAAATTGATATATAGTATATAGAAGTCCTCCTTTTTTTGACATTCTATTATATCTTAAAATACGCTCAAATGTAGAAAAAACAGTAGATTGTCGGATAAGTCTACTGTTTGATTGTTTCTATCTAGTGGAATCTCTTTTCACTAAGGATACTCTAATTGTATTTATGTTTTCGTTTCCGCATTCTGGGCATTCAGGATGTGTTACATAATAATGTTTTGTGAACGTTATCTAGTACTACAGGTCTAGCTTTGCCAGTTCTATCCATTTCTTCTAACCAATCTAAATGTCGCCAAAGAATATCTTTTATTCGTGGTTTATCTTGGTCGTAGTTTGTTACATCAGCAGTGTAACAACCATAATATGGATATTCTGT
>JAFVFM010000259.1 GCA_017475415.1 Solobacterium sp. | reverse complement strand
GGAAAAATAGAACCAATATTAGAAGATGTTTCAATTTCATTAATGATGCGTTTAACCAAAGCTACTTCTTCTTGCGCATTACCATGAGTGTCCTCTATGATTTCTACTTCTGCAAACATCATATCGCCATCATCATAGATATTCGTGATTTTAGCACGTTCGTTTCCTCCAAAGGTAACACGTAAGAAACCTTCTTTTCTTCTCTTGACTTTGATTTTAGAAAGCGTTCCATAACTATATAAGTCATGGATGGTCGGGTTATCAATCATGATATCCTTTTGACAAACGATAAGAACTTCTTTGTCATATTCTTTTTCTGCTAAATCAACAGCACGAACAGACTTAGGTCTCCCTACTTCAATGGTTACATCTAAACCAGGGAAAATAATAATTCCTCTTGTACAAATAACCGGAAGTTTCATTGTTTTATTGCTCATATTCTTACCTCCATTTCTATAATCTGTGTTAAAAATAAGACGCATTGCGTCTTACTTCGTAACATTAAGCTTTTTTAGCATTGTCTTTTACAAATTGCATAGCTTTTTGATTCAAGACATCCATGCGTACCATTTCTGGAGAGATTGCTTTCTTTACATCCTCAATATTCATTTGATATTGGTCGGCAATCGTTTGTAATTCATTTTCAATCTCTTCATCACTTACTTCGATATTTTCTTGTTTTACAATTTCTTGTAAAGCAAGTCTCATCTTAACTGTCTTAGTAGCACCTTCCTTATAGTCTTCTTTTAATGAATCCGCATCTTTACCAATCATTTGTAAATATTGCGTTAAACTCATACCATAAGCTTGAATTTGAGAAGCTAATTGATTTATTTGTCCTTGAATTTCATCTTCAACAAGTACTTCAGGAATATCAGCTTCAACCATATCTACTAATTGTTCAGCAAGTTTATTTTCGGCATCTGCTTCAGCAGCTTTTGTTTTACGATCTTCAATACGCGCTTGAATATTTTTCTTTAATTCATCCAGACTTTCTACATCTTTCATATTTAAATCTTTAGCAAAATCATCATCTAATTCAGGTAATACTTTTACTTTTACTTCATTTACTTTTACATGGAAAGTAACAGCAGCACCCTTTAATTCTTCAGCATGATAATCTTCAGGGAAAGTTAAATCAATATCCTTTTCTTCCCCTGCTTTTGTACCAACTAATTGATCTTCAAAGCCAGGAATAAATGAATTAGAACCTAATACTAAATCATAATTTGTAGCTTCTCCACCTTGGAAAGCTTCACCATCCTTAAAGCCCTTATAGTCAATATTTACAGTATCGCCATTATCAGCAGCGTCTTCTTTTACTTCCATTTCGGCATAATTATTTCTTAGACGATCAATTTCTTCATTTACTTCATCGTCATTAACTTCAACCTTTTCCATTTCATATGCAAGACCTTTATAGTCTTGTAGTTTTACTTCAGGCATAACTGCGAAACTAAATACTAAGTCTACTTTTTGATCATTTACATCTTTAATATCTAAGATTGGTTGGGAAATTGGATTTAAATCATTTTCCTTTAAGGCATTTCTCATCCAATCATTTGCATTATCTTCAACTGCTTGAATAAATAATTCATTCTTAGGTATACGCTTTTCTAATAAAGCTTTAGGCGCTTGACCTTTACGGAAGCCATCAATAGAAACCTTTTTCGATAATTTATCAAAAGATTTCTCTGTAGCATTTTTCCATTCTTCACCTTCAATAGTAACAAACATATCTACCATTGATTTTTCTTTTAATTCATAATTTGACATCGTCTTTCTCCTTATTCTCGTTTGTCTATTTTAACATAAGTAATGCTATAGATTGAATTTGTTTTTTAGCACTCTTATTCCTTGCCTGCTAATCATACATGAGTATTTTAGCACTGTCAATAGATAAGTGCTAATTCATTCTTTGAATTTTATCTTTTATTTCTTGAAATGTCTTACCATCATCCATCATTTGCGAAACTTCTTCTATGAAAGAATAAGCAAGTTGATGCGCCTCTTCTTTTTCTAAAGATAATGGCAATAATAAATAACAATGATTCGCTAATAACGTTCTTGTCATTTTTAACATTGAAGGATAATCCTTTTCTAATAAATCACCTAATAGATGATAAGCCTCTAAAAAACCTTCACTTTCCCCTATAGGAATTAAGGAATCTCCATAGAATATATATTACAAATCATTTTTACGGTATATAAACTCTTCCTTTAAGCCTTGTTCAGCTATCGCTT
>JAFVFM010000258.1 GCA_017475415.1 Solobacterium sp. | reverse complement strand
GAATCCAAGCAATCGCTAATACGATACCAAATACTATTGCGAATAAAGATGCATTAGAAATACTGCGAATAAAGCCTAAGATGGATACGATATAAATCAAAATAATACCGATAAGTACAACCATTCCATTACGCTTTCCATTTAAGATTTTTTCTTCCATGAGTCATCTCTCCTTTGATATCAATATGATATCACATTTATATAACTTGTCAAATAAATCACAAAGGTAAAATATGAGGAATACATGGTAAAATAGTTGAGGTGAAAATAGAGGAGGTAGAATCATGAATGAAGAAATCAGACAGCGTATAGCTGAAGAATTAGGAATTCAGCTAACACAAGTCCAAAATACATTAGCCTTATTAGAAGAAGTTAATACAGTTCCATACATTGCACGTTATCGTAAAGAACAAACACAGAATTTAGATGAAGAACAAATTATCTATATTCAAAAACAATATGATTACCAAATTAAATTAGCTGAACGTAAAGAAGATGTATTACGTTTGATTGCGGAACAAGGTAAGCTAACGGATGAAATCAAAGAGGATATTGCGAAATGTACAAAGCTATCCCAAGTAGAAGATATTTATAAGCCATATGCGCAAAAGAAAAAGACCAGAGCCGGTGTGGCTATCAAGAATGGTTTACAACCATTAGCGGATTGGATGCTGTCTTGTCCAATGGAAGGTTCTTTACAAGAAGAAGCTCAGAAATATATTACAGAAGAGGTACCTACTGTAGAAGATGCTATTCAAGGTGCTAAGGATATTGTTGCTGAAGTAGTATCGGATAATCCTAAACAACGCTGGGCCTTCAAAGATACCATTATGCAATCTGGTGCAATTGAAACAAAACTCAAAAAAGATGCAGTGGATGAAAAGAAAGTATATCAAAATTATTATGAATATACAGAAAGAGTAAGCACATTAGCAGATCATAGAATCATGGCGATTGATCGTGCGGAAAAAGAAAAGGTTATTAGTGTTACTTTTAGTTATGATAAAGAACACTTACAAGAAGAAGCATTAAAAAATATAGTAAAAGATAACTTCAATACAATCGTTTATAACGAACTTAAAGAAGCTGCTGATGATGGTTGTACGCGTTTGCTCTTCCCATCTATCGAACGTGAAATTCGTTCTGATTTAAGTGAAAGAGCACAGAATAAATCTATTGAAATATTCTCTACAAACTTAGAGAAATTATTATTACAACCACCACTCAAAGGTAGAATTGTATTAGGCTTTGACCCAGGTTTCTTTAATGGCTGTAAGTTAGCGGTAGTAGATGAAACAGGTAAAATGCTAACAGTAGAAAAAATCTATCCATTCCGTAAAGGCGGGGATGTAGAAAAATCTAAGGAAGCATTATGCAGATTAATTGAAAAGTATAATGTACAAATTATCGCAATTGGTAATGGTACTGCTTCTAGAGAAAGTGAGAAATTAGTAGCTGAATTAATCCAAGAAAAGAATCTATCTGTAAATTATGCCATTGTTTCAGAAGCTGGTGCTTCTGTTTGGTCTGCCCAAGATGCAGCACGTGAAGAATTCCCTGATATGGCAGTTGAAGAAAGAAGTGCTGTTTCTATTGGTAGAAGATTATTAGATCCATTAGCGGAATTAATTAAGATTGATCCTAAGTCTATTGGTGTAGGTCAATACCAACATGACTTACCACAAAAGGCCTTAAGTGAACGTTTAGATGAAGCAATCATGAAATGTGTAAATAGAACAGGTGCTGACCTTAATACTGCATCACAAGAATTATTAATGCATATTTCTGGTTTAAATAGTGCTACAGCTAAAGAGATTGTTAACTATCGTAATGCCAATGGTCGCTTTACTAATCGTGAACAATTATTAAAAGTAAAGAAATTAGGCCCTAAGGCATATACACAATGCGCAGGTTTCTTACGTATTACAGATGGTGAAGAACCATTAGATCAAACGTCCATCCACCCAGAAAGCTACGCTATCGCAAAAGAAATCATGAAGTTATGCAATATTACAGAGCTAGGTCAAGAAAGTATTGAGTTTGCAGAAGATAAG
>JAFVFM010000257.1 GCA_017475415.1 Solobacterium sp. | reverse complement strand
TTCATATCAATTAAGCCGCAATTTAATGTTAATGGCCCATATTCATCTTCGACATCAATTCCTATTCCACGACCATCATAATCCACTCCAAAGTGCGATGTATAGAATTCTAAGAATGGATCCTGGAAGCCTGCCAATTGTAGAGCACGGAAAAGATAAGAAATCGCATTTACACCTAATTGTGGCGTACTTGCGTGAGCAGCTGTTCCATTAACTGTAATCTCTACTACATCTTCTTTTTCTTCAATATGGAAATCTAAATCATGATTCTTTAATTCATCTTCCAATTTCTTTTTTGAGAAACTAGCTCTATCAACAACAATCGTGCAAAAAGGACATACAACATTATTTGCTGTACCACCATGAATTGCACGAATATTTGTCTCTTTTGAGCGGTATGTACCAGCGATCATTCCCTTTTCTCCAAATACTCCAGGGAATTCACCATCGGGTGTGAAACCATAATTCACATGACCTTCTTTTTCCACATAATGCTTTAAACACTGCGAACCAGATTCTTCATTTGTCCCCATGATTAAACGAATACGCTTATTCACAGGAACATCTAAATCTCTTAATACCTTCATCGCAATCATACTTGCAACAACAGCACCCTTATCATCCGCTACACCACGTCCATAAAGAATACCATCACGTTCTACCATTTCATAAGGATCACTATCCCAGCCATCTTCTTTTTTTGCAGGAACGACATCTAAATGGCCTATTACACCAATTAGTTCTTCACCACTACCCATTTCTGCATAACCAATATAGTTATCGAGATTGACTGTCTTAAAGCCATCCTCATCCATTAAGGATAAAGCTGTTTCTAGTGCCTTTTTTGGGCCTTCTCCAAATGGGGCATCTTCTGTAGCTTCTCCTTCTTCACTTTTCACACTGATTAACTTTCCTAGTTTATTCAGCATATCTTCACGATATTGCATTACCTTTTCTTGAATATCCATACTTGGCCTCCTTCAAAAACAAAGATTATTATACTAAATATTCAGTTTTAGACCAACAGGGCAGTGATCTGAGCCCTCAATTTCATCATAAATCATTGCCTCTTCTATCTTTTCTTTCACTCTATCCGACACAATGAAATAATCAATTCTCCATCCCACATACTTAGATCTCGCAAAGGAGCGATAGCTCCACCAAGAATACTTAACTCTATCTGCATAAAGATATCGGAAACTATCTGTAAAGCCATTATCTAATAGCTTTGTCATCTTTTCTCTTTCTTCATCTGAAAATCCAGGGTTCTTATGATTGGAATCCGGATTCTTTAAATCAATTTCTTCATGCGCTACATTTAAGTCACCCGTATAGATAACTGGTTTTTTCTTATCTAACTTTTTTAAATGAGCACGCAATGCATCTTCCCATTCCATTCTAAATGGTAAACGCAATAAGCCATCCTTGGAGTTAGGTACATAAGCAGTCACAAAATAGAAATCTTCATATTCTAAGGTAATCACTCTACCTTCCTTCGAATCGTCACCTTTTATATCATAGGTTACCTTTAGTGGTTCCTTTTTTGTATAAACTAAGGTTCCAGAATATCCTTTTCTTTCCGCACTATGCATAAACATTTGGTATCCTGAAAAGCGCATCGCATCTTCTAATTGTTCAGGTTGCATCTTTGTTTCTTGTATCGCAAAAATATCGGCATCTACTTCTTGAAAGAAATCCGCAAAACCTTTTTTCATACAGGCTCTAAGCCCATTTACATTCCAAGATATGAATTTCATTTTCCAATCCTCTTTGTAGCCTTCTTTAACCACGACTTATCTTTAGCATCTAAATATGGTGCAAGTGTAGCATATACCATTTGATGATAAGAATTAATCTGTTTAATATCCTCTTCTTCTAAATATTTAGGATCTATCGCATCTAAATCATATGGGCAGTAAGTAATCGTTTCAAAACCCAAAAATTGACCATAAAAGTTTTTATTCCCTTTTACCACTAACATTTCGTTTTCGATACGAATACCTAATTTATGAGGAATATATACACCAGGTTCATTCGTTACTATCATACCTGGAACAAGTGCCACTGCAGGTCGAGCAGTTGTTGCGATGCCCCAACGTATACTATGTGGCCCTTCATGAACACTCATGACATGGCCTACACCATGACCTGTACCACATTGATAATCAATATCCATATCCCATAAAGGTCTACGTGCTAAAATATCCAAATTATTTCCTGCTGTGCCTTGTAAAAACTTCGCCCTACTTAAGGCTAAATGTCCTTGTAATACTTTAGTATAAAGCTTCTTTTCTTCATTCGTTAATTTATTTAAAGCAATCGTACGTGTGATATCCGTTGTGCCATCTTTATATGTTCCTCCAGAATCCACCAAGAGGAACCCTCTATTCTTAATTTTGGCATAGTTATCTTCTGTTGCAGAATAATGCATCATTGCACCATTTGCTTGATATGCACAAATGGTTGGGAAGGAAGGTTCTATATAAAGCTTTCCTTGTTTTCTTAAGTCATAAAGATAATTTTGTGCTTTGACTTCGTCCAAATCCATCTTGCCTACATTTTCTTTAATCCAACGAATAAATTTCACCATTGCCACACCATCTTTGATATGTGCATTTTTCGTATTCTTTATTTCTATATCGTTTTTCACTGCTCTAAATAAGGTAATCGGAGATGGTTCCGTAATAAAATAATTATCTTTAGCAATACATTCAAATAAATCCGTATTTAATCCAGATAATGATACCCAAATATTCTTGCCATGATATTTTTCTAAGTCATCACCTAAAGCATCATATGGTCGTAAAGTTACACCTCTTTCTTCCAAATACACTTTCACTTTTTCCGTTACCTTTGCTGGATCAATATAGTAATAAAGTTGATTTATTGTAACTACAGCATAAGCATAGATGACAGGTGTACAAGCGATATCAT
>JAFVFM010000256.1 GCA_017475415.1 Solobacterium sp. | reverse complement strand
GACCCTTCAACCACTTGGGTATTACTCCTTTTTAGTGGACCCTGAAGGACTCGAAACTTCGACCAATCGGTTATGAGCCGACCGCTCTGACCAACTGAGCTAAGGGTCCAAGCAACTATTTTCTTGGATTTTTAAAATGGTAGCGAGGGTGAGAGTCGAACTCACGACCTACCGGGTATGAACCGATTGCTCTAGCCAACTAAGCTACCTCGCCACATGGTCGGGATGGCAGGATTCGAACCTGTGACCCCTTGATCCCAAATCAAGTGCACTACCAAGCTGTGCTACATCCCGAAATGGCGCGCCGAGCAGGAATCGAACCCGCAACCTCCTGGTTCGTAGCCAGACACTCTATCCAGTTGAGCTATCGGCGCGTGACTCCAATTCAGTGCCTACTTATGTTACCAAACATACAGAAACTTTGCAAGTAAATTTGTTTATTTTTTTCAATATTTAATCAATTTCCCCTACTAATTTCTCGATTTCGTTTATCTGTTTGCCTTTTACAAGATAAACAAAGTATGTATATTCATCTTTTTCCCATTCTATTGTATAGACAACATTCCTATTTCTTTGGATAGTATACTTATTCTTCTCTATTTCTATCGTTTCTTTTTTTTCAATTTCTTCCTGTATACTATAGCCACCTAATGAACTATCTTTCTTTGCCTATTGAAAAACAGCCGTTTCATGATGATTTAAGTCTAAATATATGATTTCTATCATTCCTTCATCATATACTCGTATATCTTTTAAAATCGAACTTGCCAATTCTTCTGGAGCTTCAAAATCAATACCTGAGTCTTGCATTGCTTTTTCATAAGTAGAAACTTCGTGATACTGATGGTTATTACTACGGCATCCTACTAGCATAAAGACGAATAAGATAAAGAAAAATATTCTTTTCATATTGTTACCTGTTCAACTTCAATCTCGCTATTTTCTCCAGTATAAATCGATGCATTCTCTTTGAAATGCATAGCGTCATCGCTTACATAATAACGTATTTCTCTTTCTTCATTTTCACTACATAAGCCTTTTTCTTTTAGGCTTGCTTCTAAAGTCTCTGCAGCTGCTAAAGAAGAAGAAATAATTTGTATATTTGGAGATAGATCCTTTATCACTTCATTTAATAAAGGATAATGTGTACAGCCTAAAACAATTGTATCCACATCATGTATAAATAATTTATCTAAATACTCTTGTACAATTAAGCGCACTACTTGATCATCTTTACGATAACGTTGGTTTTCTACAAGCGGCACAAGTAAAGGACAAGCAATAGGGAATACTTCCACACTTGAATCATACTTCTTTATCTTTTTTTGATAGGCTTCAGAGTTTACTGTCGCACTTGTTGCCATAACGCCAACTCTTTTATTCTTTGTTAATTCAGCAGCCTTCTTTGCAGCTGGTTCAATTACACCATAGATTGGTAAATCAAAGCTTTTTTCTAACATATCTCTAGCGACAGAGTCTGCTGTATTACAAGCGATTACTAAAGCTTTCAAATGAAATTTACTTAAGAATTTCACATCATTATAGGCAAATTCTTGAATTTGAGAAGCCGACTTTGTACCATAAGGCAAATGTGCTGTATCACCAAAATAGATCAAATTCTCCATTGGCATCTTCTCTTTAATTTCTTTTAATACCGTCAAACCACCAATGCCTGAATCAAATATTCCTATATAGTTTTTCTCTTCACTCATAATGACTCCACAATTCTTTTAAAATGCTTACCTCTTTCTTCAAAAGAAGTATATTGATCGAAAGAAGAGGTAGTTGGAGATAATAATACAACATCCCCTTTCATCGCTAATTCTTTCGCGCATAAAATAGCTTCTTGTAGATCATTTACTACAATTGCATCTTCACCTACTAAATCATGAGCTATACGCTTACCAGAAGCACCATAACCGATTACTTTCTTTACTGGTGCTAAATATTTCTTTACTTCATCCATCGCTAAGCCTTTTTCAAAACCGCCAACCAAAAGGAATACTCCCTTTTCAAAAGCTTTTAAGGCCGTGATTGTTGCGTCCGTATTTGTCGCTTTAGAATCATTATAATATTTCACACCATCTATTTCTTTTACGAATTCAATACGATGTTCTACACCACTAAAATGATAAACAACATCTTGTATATCTTCTTCTTTTACCCCTACACACATGCACATTAATGAAGCGATCATAATATTTTGTATATTATGTTTACCCGGTAAAGTAACCTTAGCTAAATCCAAGAATGCTTTCCCATCTTTTACTAAATAACCATTTTCTATATATGCATCTGCTTCTTTATTCTCTAAAGAGAAGCTAATACTACTACAAGGTAAAGGATATTTTTGTATATATTTTTTCACTTCTTCATCATCTTTATTCAAAATGAAATAATCTTCTTTTTGGGTATTTTGATAGATTCTTGTTTTCGAAGCATAATAATTCTCTAAACTACCCATAAAATCAATATGATCTGGAGTAAGATTGATGATGGTAGAAACTTCAGGATGGAAGTCAAACATATCGATTAGTTGCCCTTGGCTTAATTCTAAGGCAATATAATGACCTTCTTCTT
>JAFVFM010000255.1 GCA_017475415.1 Solobacterium sp. | reverse complement strand
AGCATATATTGGTTATCCAAGCTTAGTTACAAAGCTCTTTGAACATGGTGCAGATAAAGATGTAAAAGATAATAATGGCCATATGGCAATTCACTATGTTCGTAAAGAATGCTTAAATGATTTAAAAGAAATTTTGAAGTAAGGGAGTAAATAATCATGAGAGACTATTTAGCAAATGAAGTCCGTAATGTCGTTGTTTTAGGACATTCTGGTGCAGGCAAGAGCTCTGTTATCGAGGCCTGCTTATATCATAATAAACAAATTGATAAATATGGTACAAATAATGATGGTACAACAGCCTTGAATTTCGATCCTGAAGAAGGGAAAAGAGGATTATCTGTATATTGCCATCTAGCACCATTAGAATGGAAGAATAAAAAGATTAATTTCATTGATACACCTGGATATTTAGATTATGAAGGTGAAGAAGTTACAGGTTTAATGACTGGTGATAATGCCTTAATCATCGTCAATGGTAGAGAAGGCATTGAAGCAGGTACAGAAAGAGCTTGGAAAGAAGCTGTAGTGAAGAGAAAATTACCTACAATCTTCTTTATTAATAAAATGGATGATGAACATGCGAAATTTGATGATGTATATCAAAGCTTACATGAGAAATTTGGTAAGAGTGTTATTCCATTTGAAATGCCTATCTTAAAAGATGGTAAGGTAATTGGCTCTGTAAATATCTTACGTAAGAAAGCTTGGTATTATGATAACCGCAATGAAGCACAAGAAGTTCCAGCAGAATTAAAGGATCAAGCAGATGCTTATTATGCAGAGATAGCTGAAGCAATTGCGATGTCAGATGATGAATTGATGGAAAAGTTCTTCTCAGGTGAAGAATTTGATGAACATGAAATTGCTAAAGGATTACGTATTGGCGTAAGAAGTGGTGAAATTCGTCCTGTATATTGTGGTAGTGCAGATAGTCAAACAGGTATTGAACGTTTATTAGACCTCATTACAGAATACTTCCCTAGCTATGCGGAAAAAGGTAGAGTGCAAGCATTAAATGAGAAAGATGAAACGATTGATATGGAAACGAATGAAGATGAAGCATTATCTGCTTTTGTCTTCAAAACAATTGTTGATCCATTCGTTGGTAAGATTTCCTATCTAAAGGTAATGTCGGGTGTATTAAATAGTGATAGCCAAGTATATAATTCCAACAAAGATGTGATGGAAAAGATTAACCAAATTTATGTAATCAATGGTAAATTCCAAATGGGTGTTGGTAAATTATTTACAGGTGATATCGGAGCTGTTGTCAAATTACAAGACACTGAGACAAATGATACATTATGCACAAAGAGTCGTGTTGTACATTATCCTTCTATTGAATATCCTGAACCAATGTTAGGCTATGCAATTCATCCTAAAACAAAGGCGGATGAAGATAAATTATCTTCTGGTATCAAGAATTTAATGCAAGAGGATGGCACAATTAAACTCGTAAATAATGTTGAAACACATGAACAAGTTCTTTATGGATTAGGTGATCAACATATCGATTTAATCGTATCTAAATTAAAATCTAAATATAAAGTCGAAGTAGAAACTACTACACCAACTGTTCAATATCGTGAAACAATTCGTGGTAAAGCAGAAGCACAAGGCCGCTTTAAGAAACAAAATGGTGGTGCCGGCTTATTCGGTGAAGTATGGGATAGATTTGAACCAACAGACAGCGATGATATGGAATTCGCAGAAGAATTAAAGGGTGAGAATTTACCTCGTAACTTTGTGCCACCAGTAGAACAAGGTTTACGTGATTGTATGGAAAGAGGCCCATTAGCAGGTTATAAGGTAGTAGGTGTCAAAGCTACTGTTTATGATGGAAAATACCATCCAGTAGATTCAAAAGAAGCTGCCTTTAAAGAAGCTGCACGTCTATCCTTCAATAATGCGATGCCAAACGCTAAACCAGCATTACTAGAACCTATTTGTAAAGTAACCATTGTTGCGCCAGAAGAATATACAGGTACATTAATGGGTGATATTTCTAAACGCAGAGGCTTAATTATGGAAATGACATTAAATGATGAAGGTGACCAGGTAGTTAAAGCAGAAGCACCGGAAGCAGAAATGTTAACCTATGCGAATGAATT
>JAFVFM010000254.1 GCA_017475415.1 Solobacterium sp. | reverse complement strand
CAAGGGTATGTTAGTTGGTACATTAATGGATAAGGCAACAGGTGAACAAGTATTAATTGATGGTAAACCTGTAGTTGAAACTAAAGTATTCGATGTAACAAAACCTGATTTTGAACAACAAATTGAATTCATTATCGACGGCACACAAGCTGAAGGTAAGACATTAGTTGTGTTTGAAAAACTCTACCAAGTAGAAGTAGATAAAGATGGTAATGTCACAAAAGAAAAGAAATTAACAGAACACGAAGACATCAATGATGAAGCACAAACTGTATTAGTACCTAAAGTTGAAACTACTGCAAAAGACGCAGAAAGTGGAACACACACAGGTAAACAGCGTGAAGAAATCACCATTAAGGATGATGTGATTTATACTAACTTAAGAAGTGGTAAGACATATACAGTGAAAGGTAAACTATACAAGGCTGTATATAACGCAGAAGGCGATATCAGTGGTGAAGAGGCTTACTTAGATGAAAATGGTAATGAAGTAACAGCTGAAAAGACATTTAAGGCTGAAGCGAAAGATGGTAAGGTTACTCTAGAATTCACATTCAAGGGTATCGTTACAGGCGAAACAATCGTTGCCTTTGAAGAACTCTATCATAATGATGAATTATTCGCTGTTCACACTGACATTTATGATAAACCACAAACATCTTACTACCCTGAAATCAAAACAAGAGCTAAAGGTGCTAATGACACACAATTTATCACTGAAGGTAAAGACGCTACAATTACCGATACAATTGACTACAAGTCCGTTGAGCCTAATAAGACATATGTAGCAGAAGGTACTCTATACGATAAGACAACAGGTAAGTTAACCGATATCACTGCTCAAAGTGGTCCATTTACTCCTGAAAAGGCTAATGGTAGCGTAGAAGTAACATTCAACTTTGATGCAACAGGCTTAGGTAACCACATCATGGTTGTATATGAAAAGCTATATCAACTAGAAGAAGCACCTAAACCTGAAGAAAAGGTTACATTACCTAAAAAACCAGTCGCTACGCATGAAGATCCAAATGATGAAGCACAAACAATTGAAGTAGAAAAACCGGAAACTGAAAAATATGTAAATAAGGTTGTTCATGAAGATTTGGCATCTTTTAGGGAAACATTTACCTATGACATTATGGCATATGTAACACATGATGCAGATGCTATACAAATAGATGATCGATTAGTCGAATTGTTAGAATTTGTAAGTGAAGAGGTTAGTATAGCTATTCATGATAGTAATAATCATCATATACATGGCACTGTAGCAGAGAGCGGCTCAATGCTTCTAACTGAAACTATGATGGAAAAGGATGGAATAAAAGATTATGGTCTTTATACAGTAAAGATAGATGGGCAATCTTTGCATGTGAGAATTAAAGATGCAAAGCCATATAGAGGAAAATGGATCAAAGTTTCCTTTGATGCACGCATAAAAAATAAATACAAAACAATTGATGAATTAAGAAAATTAGGAGCATTAATCAAGATAAATGATGACACGCCAATACTAGGTACAACAAAGGAACATACAGGGATTACCAATCGAGCGAGTTATACAATCGAAGTGGATCACAAAGCTCGCTATATCTTAGATACGAATATTGTTACAGTAATCCCACCAAGCCCAAAAATATCTACAACTTTAGCATTGGCGGATGGACAAAAGAAGGCTGAAAAAAATGGAAAAGTACAATTGATCGATCATATTCAATACGAGAATCTAGAGATAGGAGAGACTTATCGTATAGAAGGAAGGTTGGTAGATGAGTTTGGCAAAACAATTCAGATTCATGGAATGGAAATAAAAGTAGCTATAGATGAATTCATTCCGAAAGAAAGAAATGGTAGTGTGGATATAGTTTTTATGTTGGATAGTAGTGCACTTAAGACAAATAAGGTGATAGCCTTTGAAAAACTCTATATTCAAGGTAGAGAAGAAGTAATTGCAAGACATGAAGATTTAGATGATGAAGCACAAACCTTCTATTTTGTAGAGAAACCAAAGATTCCTACAAAGCCGATAGTAAATACGAATGACCCAAGCCATATCCAAAAAATGACTTTTTTACTTGGTATATCCATAGTTATTTTCTTTATGGCTTTACATACAAAACATAGATATCGTTAATTTTCCCTTCTTCACTAACGTGTTCGGCTTCCTTGCGACATAGCTAAATCTATTGTAGAGTAATTAGCAGAAGGGAGCCGAAACATGTCAGCTATTACAAAAAAAGATTTACAAAGTTTACGCAAGAATTACGAACAAAATGATAAAGCTAGAGTTGTAAAAAATGCGTTAACGAAAAATGATATTCAAACAATTAGTCGCGTTTTTGATGCAGAAGCATCAAATCCAAATTTATTCTCTATTGATTTAAAAACAATGCCTGTTACCAATCAAATGGCATCAGGTCGTTGTTGGATCTTTTCGGCAATGAATGTATTTCGCGAGATAATAGCGAAAAAATATGAAATCAAGGAATTTGAATTATCACAGAACTATATTGCCTTTTATGACAAATTAGAAAAAGCCAATTGGTTTATGGAATGTGTTGTTAAAGAATTAGATCAACCACTATCTTCTGCAGAGAATCGTTTCTTATTAGAAGGTGCTGTTGGTGATGGTGGTCAGTGGAATATGTTATTAAGCTTAGTAAAGAAATATGGCTTATGTCCAAAGACGGCTATGCCTGAAACATATCAATCTTCTCATACTAGAGGAATGAATGCGATATTGAACAAGCGTTTACGTCGCTTTGCGATAGATATTCGTAAGGTAGAACGAAAAGAGATTGCTGCATTACGTGAGGTATGCTTAAAGGAGATCTATTCCTTATTGGTTTCTTGTTTTGGTATGCCACCTGAAGAATTTACTTTTGAATATGAAGATAAGAAGGGTAAATATCACGCAGTGCATCATGTTAAACCTTTAGAATTCTATGAAAAATATTTAGCTATTGAATTAGATGACTATGTTAATGTCATTCATGGTCCAACAAAAGATAAGAAATATTATCAAATCTATTCTGTT
>JAFVFM010000253.1 GCA_017475415.1 Solobacterium sp. | reverse complement strand
TTGGTTGAAAGAAATATTCCAAATGAATCAAAAGTATAAAGTTTATATCATGAATCAAAAACATGAGGTAAATCATATCAAACATCATCATTTCTTTAAAAAAGAAGAATTAGCTGAATTAGTTAAGATTAAAAATGAGCATTGTGCTGTTTTAATTGAGCAAGCTTCATTACTTACTTTGGATAATTATCAAGATAAAGAATATTATTTTCAATTGTTTAATCAATTAAAGAAAAAGAATTGGATAATCGTTTTAGGGTATCAATATAGTAAAGAAATACCATATAACTATTTCACATTAGCTGATAGTCGTATCTCTTTAGGCAATACGAAATTATCTGAATTACAACATTTTTTTGAACATAGAATAACGAATGAGATTAGAGACATTAATAGTGGATATATAGAGAAAGAAGATTTATTTCGTTTTGTATATCCTAAATTTGCTGGAGAATAATCATGATACGTTTACATATTGTTTATCAAAAAGATAATAAATCGTATGAAGTATATTTTTCATTAGGCCAAACATTAGCGAGAAATATTATGGAATTAAATCGTTTGCTTTCTATTTCTATGGATTCGAAAATAAATGTGGTGGATAGTGAAGGGAATTCAATAGAACTATATCATTGTACAGTAGAGCAATTAGGCCTAAAGGAAGGACAATTCTTATTTGTCTTTTGAAAAACGATGATTAAAAGTGCATTTTTGACAGAGCGGTGAAATTAATTGATTGTTCTTTAAAGCTTCACAAAAATCTTGATAATATTGGCTTTGTAAAATGGATGATAATGAAGAATCAAAGATATTGCCAAAAGCATTATAACCATCAATATCTAAACAACAGGCACTTACCGTACCATCAGCTAATATAGCGATTTGTTCTAAGGCACCTAAACAAGTGCCTTTTTGAGTAGATTCTTTCGTATTTATCGTAGGCCATGAAAATGAATTGGCATAGGATAAATATAAATGTGTATCTAATACAAAACTATTCTTGCGATTAGTTGGATGAAAGGGATAAGCTTCTTTTATCTTTTGAAAAAGATAAGCAGTCTTTTTTTCTTTTAATTGATCTTCACGCCAAAAACGTAATTCCATATATTGATTCTTATCTTTAGGGAAAGCTTTACAATAAGATAGAATAGTATTTGTATATTCTTCTATATCCATGTGTTGATATTCTATACTTTGTAGGGAGATAGATAATTTGCGTAATGAAGGATGTGCGAATAAATTAGGATAACGATTAAGATATGTGCCATTTGTAACAAGTTGTATATGGCATTCCTTTTGATCACAATAGGTTAATATATCTTCAAATTGTGTATGTAATAGAGGCTCACCTTGTACATGGAGATAAAGATAAGGAGTAATCGTAAGAGCTTCATCAATCGCTAATTGCCATTCATTTTGATGCATTTCTTTTCTTGGCTTTTTACCTTCCTTACAAAATGAACAATGTAAATTACAACGATTTGTGATTTCGATATAGACTCTTTTCATGCTTACCACTTCGTTTGGATATTATAGCACGCTATTGTATAATATTTTTGTTTTATGGATAAGATTATATTGATTAATAAACCAAAAGGTTGTACTTCATTTGATGTAGTAAGACAGTGCAAAAGAATATTTCATGAGAAGAAGATTGGCCACAGTGGAACATTAGATCCAGAAGCTAGTGGTCTTTTACTTGTTGTCATGGGCAAATATACAAAATATTTACCTTTTTGTGTAAAAGATCATAAACAGTATCTCGCTACATTTAAAACAGGTATCATGACTGATACTTTAGATATCTTTGGAACGATTCTAGAAGAAAGAGAAGCGCATATATTTACAGAAGATGAACTAAATGAAGCGTGTATTCGATTTAGTGGGGAAATAGAACAAGTACCACCGATGTATTCAGCAATTAAAGTAAATGGGAAAAAGCTTTATGAATATGCTCGTGAAGGAAAAGAAATAGATCGTAAAGCGAGGAAGGTATATGTAAATGATTTGAAAATCACATCCTTAGGTAATCATGAATACAAAATGAAAGCCACGGTTTCCTCTGGTACATACATTCGATCATTAATTGCCGATATTTGTGATTCTTTGAATGAATTAGGTGTAATGACTTCTTTAGAGCGTATCGCTATTGAACATCTTTCACTTGCACAAGCAATTCCATTAGAAGAAGTGAATGAGAATACGATCGGCCTAAGCGCAAAAGATATCATCACAAAGGAATATGCTTTTGTTGAATATAATGATGTGAAAAGAATTAAAAATGGTATGCCTATTGAATTAGAGGGTTATGGTGACAAAGTTATGCTTATGCATAAAGATGAGATTATCGCTGCTTACCATCGTAAAGAAAAGAATATCTATACTTGTATAAGGGGGCTATGGTAATGGATAGAATTGTATTAGATTTAAATCCTAATTGTGAATATAAAAAACCAATCGCTGCCTGTATTGGTTATTTTGATGGTCTACATTTAGGACATTTAGAATTAATAAAGAAGGCAAAAGAATACGCAAAGGAAATGAATTGTTTAAGTGCGCTAATTACCTTTGATCAAGATCCATTACAAATCCTTAAGAAAGAAAAACATATGCAACATATCGTTACCTTTGAACAACGCTTAGCTATTGCGAAGAAAAATGGTATTGATGTTGCCATTATTTTACATTTTACAGAAGAGATGGCAAGTCTTGAACCAAATGTATTTTTAGAAAAAGTATTAGGTCAATTGAATATTAAAGCTTTGGTTTGTGGCTTTGATTTTCATTATGGTCGCTTTGGTAAGGGAAATGCTATTTCTTTACAAAAGGAAGTGGATTATCCGGTTTCTATTATTGATGCAGTTAGTGATGAAATAGGTAAAATATCCAGTACGCGTATACGTGAATCAGTTGAACGTGGAGAAATGGAAAGTGCTAAAAGGATGCTTGGTTATCCTTTTACGATTATGGGAAAAGTGATTCGAGGCTTTCATCAAGGCACTGGTATGGGTTATCCTACAGCTAATGTGGAAATAGATGAGGAATATATATTACCTAAATTAGGTGTTTATGCTGGATATTGTTGTATAGAAGGAAAACAGTATCCTTCTATGATTAATTTAGGTCATAATCCAACAATAAAATATCGTGAAAAGCCTTCTTTAGAGGTACATATATTTGATTTTGAGAATGATTTATATGGAAGGGTTATTGATGTAGAATTTATAGCCTTTATTCGAGAAGAAAAGAAGTTTAATCGTAAGGAAGAATTAATGCAACAATTAGATAAAGACAATCAAAAAATAAGGCAGGTATTGCATGTTGAATAATGACTATATTCTTCAAATGAAGGAATTATTGCAAGGGGAATATAATGAGTATATCGATAGGTTGGAAGATATTCCTTATGCTGGTTTAAGAATTAATACAAATAGAATTACCCAAGAACGCTTTAAAGAAATCTTTCCTTATGCTTTAGAAAAGAGTCCATTTGCGGATAATGGTTATTATATTCAAAAAGAAAGTGGTTTAGGTTACCACGCTTTACATATGGCTGGTTTTTTCTATTTGCAGGAACCAAGTGCTAGTGCTGCAGTAACTATTTTAGATGTAAAAAAGGGAAAGACTGTATTAGATCTTTGTGCAGCACCTGGTTCAAAAAGTACACAAATATTAGAAAAGTTAGGGCACAGTGGACTATTAGTC
>JAFVFM010000252.1 GCA_017475415.1 Solobacterium sp. | reverse complement strand
GTTATTATACCACTGTATGCACAAAGTTTCCCCTACTGCACTCTATATCTATGCTATAGTTATAGAGATGTTATTTGGAAAACCGAAAAAAGTAGCGATTATCGTCTATGCGCTAAAGGAAGAAAAGAACCTTTGGCCTATTTTTCACGCATCCTTTGAAGAATTCTTCTTACCTAAAGCACAAAAGCATTATTATATTTTTACAGATGATGTAGCTCACTTTTCCCATATGAAGAAAATCTATCCCTTTGAAGTACCTGTCTTACCAGAGCCATTAAATGAACTATTGGTATTCCATAATTTCCTCAGTGAAGGTGATCTAACAAAAGGATATGATTATATTTGTTTTGCGAATATCCATCTTCATGCCCGCAAGAAAATAGAAGAAAAAGATATCTTTCCTAGAAGCTTAATTGGAGAGAAATATTCTTTTGTGCAGGAATATGCATATATAGATAAACATAAAAATGACTATCCTCTTGAAACAAATAGCCATTCCTTAGCCTACATGGAAGCTAATGATATTAAACATTATGTCTCTTCCTCTTTCTTCCTTTGTGAAACAACCTCTTATGTAGATTTAGCTTCTGCATTGAAAAAGAATATTGAATATGATTTACAACAGCATATTATTCCTAAAGATACCTTAGCATCCTATATCAATCGCTATATTATTGATCGCATTGATTGTCGTATTCTTTCCTCTTCCTATGCCTTAGATGAAAAATACGCATCAGATATCGATGCGCATGTAATATATAAGATTATTTAAGGCGAACACCTTCTATTAATACTTCAACAATTTCTGCTAGTGCAGAATAGTATTCAATACCATTATCTATTAAGATATCACTCGTTAAGAAAGCATTTAGAGTTGCATTAAACATTGTTTGAAAAACAACAGTTGAAATTTTACGAATTTCACCATTGATAATCCCTTCATCAATCAGGTCAAAGATAGGTTGCCAATTAGCCTCTAATTCTTCCATTAATGCATCCGCAACGCGGGGATATTCATGTTTCAGACGTTCTAACTTACGAAAATCTACGATGCCATATTGGTCTGGCATAGCTGACATAACCTTTTTTAATTTCTCTATGGTAGGTATTTCTAAAGCTAAAATTCTTTCTTTTTCCTTTTGAATATCCACAAAGCCCTTTTCTAATGTTGCAAGCATTAATTCTTCTTTTGTAGGAAAAGTTTCTTCTAATTCCTTTAAAGATATTCCTAATTCTTTTGCTACAGAAGACATTTCAAAATCTAAGCCATCTTTCGCAAAACACTTCACTGTCGCTTCTGTCATTTCATTCTTCTTCATGCCCACACCTTGTTTGTATTTACACTTTATCATATTATCGATATTTCGCAATATTGTTTCTCTATTCAACTTTGTATACAAAAAGGGATTCTTTTTTCTAAAAAAAGAGTATGATAATAGATAAGAAACGGAGGTGTATTATGAGTTTTCGTATCGTCTCAGACTCTACATCAAATGTATTTTCACTCCTTAACCAAGAAGTTGAATTTAAATCTGTACCATTAAAGATTCGTGTAAACGAAACAGACTATATCGACGATGAACATCTCGATGTAGAAAAAATGGTTGAAGCAGTAGAAAATAGTCCAACCACTAGTTCTTCATGCCCTAATGTATTCGATTGGAAAGAAGCTTTCGCTAATGCAAAAGAAATCTTTGCGATCACTATTACCAGCCAATTATCTGGTTCCTATAATTCTGCAGTATTAGCTGCGAATCAATATATGGAAGAAAACCCGGGCACAAAAGTACATGTCATCGACTCATTAATGACAGGTGCTGGTCCACATTTAATTATTGATAAGCTAGTAGAACTTTCAAAGATGGAATTATCCTTTGATACAGTTACAGAAAAGATAGAAGAATATAAAAAACATATTCATTTACTCTTTTCTTTAGAATCCTTACAGAATCTAGCTAAAAATGGTAGAGTACCACTCACTGTAGCAAAATTAGCTGGTTTCCTAAGCATACGCTTTATTGGTAAAGCAAGTGAAGAAGGAAAATTAACACAAATTAGTATCGCTAGGGGCGAAAAGAAAACCTTAGCTTCCTTAGTCAATGAAGCTATTAAAATGAAATATACAGGGGGCAAAATGTGGATAGGCCATTGCCTGAATCAACCAGCTGCATTAAAGCTAAAGTCTCTATTTGAAGAGAAATTCCCTAACAGCAACATTCAAATTGAGACATTATGTGGTTTGAATAGCTACTATGCAGAGCGTGGAGGCCTCATTATAGGATTTGAAGACGAAGAAGCCTAGTGCTTCTTTTTTTATAAATAAAACTCCCTAGTATTGCACTAGAGAGCTATCGGCTATTCTCCAAATAGATTTGTCTTTTTGATTTCTTTTACTAGGAAATATCCTAATACTACCGCAATGAATTCACCAATTGCGACATATGTACCATTGATTAATGTACCTAAGAATAATTGATCAGGCATAAATAATAAGGCAAGTTCAAATCCTACAAAGAAGAAATTGAACACCACAGGCATAAGTATTGCCCAAATCGGAATACCATGCACATATTTATCCCTCAGTTTATAGGTACATATCGCAGCAAGTAAGGTTGCGCTTGTTCCTACAAATAGATCTATCATACCTGTTGGATTTATACCGGTCATTAAGCCAATTAAATTAGCCAAGAAACAACCTAAGGTAACTCCCCAAATAGAAGGCTGATAAATAAGCGGTAACATAGTAAGTGCCTCCGCAATACGCACTTGAATTTGACCATATGCCAAATTCGACAACACTGGCACAAAGCATAGTGCTGTGTAGATTGCTGCTATCATGGCAATCCTTGTCATTTTGTTTAGATTCATTTTTCTCTCCTTATTTTCGTTTTACGTCGGGTAGCCGCTACCGACGGTGTAATACACAAACACTTATTCTACACTTATCTTTTCATAAGGCAAGAAAAAAGAGTTATTCAACTCTCTTATTCCTTATTGTATTCTTTCATACTTTCCGATTTTAATTCACGTGACATTAAATCTTCTAAAGCAACTTCAGGTTTCTTATTTTCAAATAATACAGCATATACTTCCTGTACTATAGGCATTTCCATACCTTTTTCTTTCGCTATTTCATTTACTACTTTACAAGCAGATATGCCTTCTACTGTTTTGGTATTGGTTTCCATGAAATGTTTAGCACCACCATCTTTACCAATTTGGTAACCAGCATTGAAATTACGCGAATGCTTCGATGAGCATGTAACAATTAAATCCCCAACGCCATCTAACCCTAAATAGGTTTCTTTCTTACCACCCATCATAATGCCAAAGCGTGTCATTTCTGCTAAGCCTCTTGTGATTAAAGCAGCTCTAGCATTATCACCTTGCCCTATGCCTTCTAATATACCTGAAGCAATTGCCATGACATTCTTGATCGCTACTCCTATTTCTGCACCAATTACATCTGTATTTCGATATACACGGAAGTAATTATTTGAAAATGCTTCCTGTACTTTTTTACTCACCTCTTCATATTCACATACAGCATTCACTACCGTTATCTTACGTTCAATTACCTCTTCTGCATGTGAAGGCCCAATTAAAGAAACTACACCAGCGTTATATTCTTTTTGTATACAACGGTTTAATACAACACTCAAACGCTCATGTGTTACAGGATGAAAACCTTTCGCTACATTAATAAAGATTGTCTTCTTATCTAGATAGGGCAATAGCTTTTCTATTGTTGTTTCTAATACAACAGAAGGAACAGCTAAAACATAAGCATCTCTATTCCCTAATTCTTTTATTTCTAATGTTGCTTTAATCCCTTCCGCTAATGGATTAGGATAGAATTTAGAATTATGATGATTCACATTAATATCTTCTACTTCTTTTTCATCTATCCCCCAAAGTAATACATCATTTCCATTATCCACAAGAACCTGTGCTAATGCTGTACCCCAGCTACCTGTACCTAATATTCCTACTTTCATCTTAACCTCACTATTTCACTCTTATTGTCGAAAATGCTGCACCAATAATTAATACACAAAAGACTACCACATCTATCCAATAAGCAATCCCCAATAAATAACTCCCTATTGTAAATACCAAAAATATTGCTGTAGCAATAGAAAAAGGGATTAGATGCTTCATAGCAAATTCCTTTCTTCCTTCTTCGCCTCTTCGTATACTCTCTTCAAAGCTCATGCCATTTATCCAATAGATGTTCCCCGTAAAATAGATAATTAACATAAGTACGACAATCATAATTCCCGCCATCAACAAAAATAGCCTACCACTTAGTTCTTCAACTAACGGGAAAAAGGGAATACTAAAGCACACTAACAAAAACAAGATTAACCAAATAAATAAACCTAAGTAAGATTTCTTCATTACAACTCTCCCTTTTCAATTGCCTCTTTAGCATCGAATAAACTTGGGTAAACCCCTTTACATAAAGAATACATTTCTTCTGTAGGTGGCATAGTATCCGGAATCATTATGGTACAAGCACCAGAAGCATAACCAGCTTTAATCCCATTTAAGGCATCTTCAAATACATAGCATTCTTTGGCATCTAGCCCTAATAACTTAGCAGCATGTAAAAAGATAGCTGGATCTGGTTTACTTACCTTTAATTGTTGACCACTCGCTAATACAGAAAAATACTTTCTTAATCCTGTACTTTCTAAATTATGCTGAATTTGTTCATAAGGAGAACTAGAGGCAACTGCTATTGCCACATTGTTTTCTTGAAAGAAAGACAAGATTTCTTCTACACCCTTCATTACTGGCGTACCCTTTTCTAATTCTTTCTTCCCTCTTAAAACAACTTCCTCATATATTTTTTCTGGTTCATCTGTATGGTAATACTTACGTACTATATTCAATAGCTTTTCTCCGGCACTACCACAAATGTCATAACGAAATTGTAGAGGTAAATCTATACCTCTTTCTTTCGCCATAGCTTCCCAATTTCTTTGCCAAATGGATTCTGTATCAAACAAGATACCATCCATATCAAATATCGCACCTTTTAACATACTAACCATTATACATTTCTCACCACAAACATTCCATATTCATCGCTTTACAAACTCAGTCCTTCATCTTGTTCCTAGTTAATTTTATAGTTTCTCATTAAGACTTCTGTATCTATACCAAACACAAAAGCTTTTTGTTCAGACTGTACATAACCTGCTTTGTCATTATCTGTATTACCAGGCTTTCTGATTTCTCTTACATAATAAGTTTTTCCAACTACTAAGCCCTTCCCTGCATTAATAAAGTTTTGATATCTAACACCATTAGGATAATCACTCGATTCTATTTCCCATACACAGCCTCCATCACTACAGTTATATTGTTTATCCGCAACAGGCTTATTTATTTCGGAATCATCCCCGTCAAACCAAACTAAAAGTCTAGCACCAGGGACATGTGTGCCATTAGCACTTACTTTGTTGATGAAGATATCTCTATAGTTTACAAGATGGATGCCAGAACTTATTGCATCTTGGTTTGCTATAAAGGTATACGGTCGCATTGTTGCATATCCATTAGGCGTTTTCGTTTCTACTATAGTGTATTCTCCATCCTGAACCAAATTATCCATTGCGAAGTATCCACTACTATCTGTTGTATACGTTCCTACAGGTGTTCCGCTTGTTGCCTTGCCTGCATATACTGCAAATTCAGCACCTGCTACCCATGCGTTGTTTTCTATAGAATTGACGTGTTTTCTAACACCAATTTTTAATGGAACATCAACAATATGAACACCACTATTTGCTGTTGCACTATTAGGGACAAACTCAAAATCTGGTGATTTCTTCCAACCAGCAGGAGCAGATACTTCATGTACAATATATGTTTCCCCTTCTTCAAGGTTTTCTAACACAGTAGCTGAATCATTTGTTGTATATTCAAATACCACTGCCCCTGTACTCTTTTTGATAATTTGTATCCGTGCACCAGCTAAGCGTGAACCACTTACTGTATTTCTATGCTTGGCAGCTGCTATTTTGAAATTAATCATTGTAAGAGTACCACTACCTGTATAAGTAAAGCGTATATCTTGCCCTCTAACATAAGTTGAATCAGGCACTTGATATTCAGAATAAATATATTCTTTTCCTATTTCTAAACCTGTTACTTCTTTCCCATTAGGATAATCACTTGTTTTCCAGTCAGCTAAGCATTCGCCTTTAGGACATTCACGTATGCCATTTTTATCTTTATCTTCCCAAACAACCATCTTTGCTCCAGAAACATTCGCACCTGAACCAGTGGTTTTCTTGAAAATCATTTTGTCTGGTTCTTGTGGGACAAAAATAGATTTTTCAGACAAAGTTACATTTACTTTCAATGTAGCCGCTGCTAAAGCACAACCCCCATCTCCTAGGTCTTCAATTAATATACTTTTTGTTTCACCAGGTCTAATCGCTAAATCATAATAAAATGATTGTGCATCATAGGTAAAATATCTACTACATACATTAGGGAATTGCCACCATAAACCGTTTACTCTAGCATTTCCTGCCCATGTTGTCGTTACTCCACCTGTCGCACCAGCCTCCATGATAATTTGAATTCTCAATAATCCATTTTTATCATCATAAGATATAGCCTTAGCCGAAGTTCTTGCATAATGGTTTCCACTTTGGTCGTAGGATAAGCCGTCATAATTATATGTATCAGAATTTTTAATAAGCCAATTC
>JAFVFM010000251.1 GCA_017475415.1 Solobacterium sp. | reverse complement strand
TTCTGGTTCTTCTTTCGCTACTAAATCAAATATTTCTTTTTTGATTACTTCAAAATCTTCTTCCTTACAATCAAATAGTAATTTACTATGGATATAACTTACCTGTGCATTTTCTACACCATTTATCTTTTGTATCTTATCTTCTATACGTTTTGCACAATTCTCGCAATCTAAGCATTCAATGCGATATTGGTGTGTCTTACTTGTTTTTTGGTATATGTTTTCTTCATGATGTTCATGTTCATGATGATGACTATGTCCCTTATTAATGAGTTCTACCCCATCTTCTTCTTGTTTAATCAAGGCACGCACTTTTTCTTCAATCCCTTTTGCCTCATCATGTTCACAATCATATTCCAAACTTTCTTGCATAAAATTTAGTCGAACATTACTTATACCTTCAATTTCCGCAATTTTTCTTTCTAATTTCGCTGCACAATTTGCACAATCTAAGCCTTTAATACGGAATTTGTAGGTAGCATCCTCATGATGATGATTATGATGTTCATGATGTTCATGATGTTCATGATGTTCATGATGTTCATGACATCCACAGGAGCATGTATCCTGAGTTTCAGCCTTTTCACTTACTACAACATCTTCTTCTAATTCCTTTGTGATGATTTTGATTCTTTTGAGGATTTCTTCCTTATTTTCTTCATCACATACAAAATGTAATGTATTTTCAGGATGCTTTACTTCTACATCCGCTATTCCTTCTATTTCTTTGTATTTATTTTCTAATTTCTTTGCGCAATTCGGACAATCTAAGCCATGTAAATATACTAAGTACTCCATATCATTACCTCATTTGAACAACTGTTCAACTATTATACTAAGTCTTTCGATTCTCTCTGTCAATTTCTTTTATCAAAGGTTATACTATTCGTGGAGAAAAATTATGATACAAACAAATTGGCATACACACACAAAGCGTTGTGGTCACGCTAAAGGAGAAGACCACGAATATGTAGAAGCAGCGATTCAGGCAGGATTTAAAACATTAGGTTTTTCTGATCATGTTCCATATCCTATTCCCGAAGAACATGTACGTATGGATTATTTTGAATATGAAGGATATATTTCTTCTATACGTTCTTTAAAACAAAAATATAAAGATCAAATTGATATTTATGTAGGCATGGAAGTAGAATGCTTTTTAGACCAATGGGAAACCTTATCCTTTTTCAGAAAAGAATTAGATTATCTTATTCTAGGTCAACATAATCTCGCTTATCACGGTAAAGATATCTACAATGTAGAAACACCAGAAGAATTATTGCGTTATTGCGAATTAATTGAAACAGCTTGCCAGCATGCCTTATGTGATTATATTTGTCACCCAGATGTATGTATGTGGTCTTACCCGCAAATTGATGGCACAGTAAAAGAAATCGCTAATCGCATTGCGGATATCTCTCTACGTTACAATATGCCTGTTGAATTGAATTGTGGTTCTGGGGTGCGTTATCCAATGAAAGAGTATGAAGATGGTTTCCGCTATGCCTATCCAACTAGAGCCTTCTTTGAAGTATTTGCAGAAAAGAAATGCCCTGTTGTGATTGGCTTAGATATTCATGATCCTAAATTATTTTTAACAGATGACTTATTGAATCGTGCTTTATCTGTAGTAGAAGGCTTAGATCTCAATTTCCTATATGATTATGATTTAGTCTCTGCCGCAAAAGAAAGAAAGAAATTATTTTATTAAACAATGCTCATGCTTCTTTGAGCATTGTTTTTTTATATTCCCTTCCTTCTACTTCTTCTATTCTATAATTACCACGATGTGGAACCACAATATCTGCTATAAAGCTTCTACCTTCCATATATCCACTATCTACCAGCAATTTTTTCATGCGCAGATTATCTTCTTTAACAATTGCCTCAATAATCCTACACCAATTTGTTTCTTTTACCTTTTCTTCCAATAGTTTTAAAGCTTCTTTACCATACCCCATATTCGTATATTTTTCTTTGATGACTAAGTCCAATTCAGCGATATGGTTCTGACCTTTGTTCAATTCAATCTTGCCAATGATTTCTTCTTCTAACATAATCGCAAAGCTAAGTAATTCCTTATTTCCATTTTTTCTTGTTTCGATTGCTTTTAAATAGTTTAAAGCCATCTCTTCTTGTATTGGTAAAGGTATTTGTACTAAACAAAACTCCTGGTTTACCTCTAGATAAAAGTCATTTAATGCTTCTACCTTTTGTGTTGGCCACCGCTTTAATTCTATTTTTTCCATATTTTCACTATCCTTTATACATAGTATAAAAGTTTAATAATCTCTTGAGGAGTCATTTTATAGATGCGATAAGTCAAATTTTATGTTAGATTATTATCACTGAGGCTTATGACCTCATGTAAGTTATTATGAAAGTATTACTTTATACAGAAAATCAAAAAATGATTTCAAAAAGCGGTTTAGGGCAAGCGATTGACCACCAAAAACGCGCTTTAGAATCACAAGGAATATCTTATACAACTGATCCCGAAGATGATTATGATATTGCGCATATCAATTATTATTTGTGGAGAAGTTATAACCTAGCTAAACAACTACAGGGAAAAACACCTATTGTTTATCATGCACACTCTACCGAAGAGGATTTTCGCAATAGTTTTATTGGTTCTAATGAATTTTCACCATTGTTTAAAAAATGGATTATCCATTGTTATAACACAGGTGATGTAATCATTACGCCTACCCCCTATTCCAAACGTTTATTAGAAGGTTATGGTATTCAAAAGCCGATTCATGCGATTAGTAATGGAATTGATTTACAGCGTTTTCGTTATGAAAAGAATGATCGTATTAATTTCCGTAAACAATATGGCTTTAGCGATGAAGATAAAGTCATTATGAGTATTGGCCTATATATCGAAAGAAAAGGAATACTCGATTTTGTAGAACTTGCCAAACGTATGCCACAATACCAATTCATATGGTTTGGTGATTCACCTTCTTATTCCTTAACAATTAAGATACGTGAAGCCTTACAAACCAAATTACCAAATCTCCATTTCCCAGGTTATGTTGAAGGTAAGCATATCCTAGAGGCCTATGGTGGTTGTGATTTATTCCTTTTTATGACGCATGAAGAAACAGAAGGAATACCTATTTTAGAAGCCTCTGCCATGAAAACTAAGTCTCTCATTCGCGATATACCTGTTTTTGAAGACTGGCTACAGGATGGCATACATACATACAAAGCTAAGTCACTAGAGGAATTCGAAGATAAGATACATAAAATATTAAACGGCGAACTACCTAATTTAACAGAAGAAGCATATAAGGTAGCAGAAGAAAGAAAAATCGAGAATATCGGCATACAGCTCAAAGCGCTATATGAGTCACTTCTCGAAGAATAAGGTACTAGAAATAGTATCTTTTTTTCTATTATGAAATCAGGAATAAGCTGGATCTGATCATGGTAGGGAAAATTCTATCATACGTATAATAAAAGGGTCAGGATCACCAGGTGTTCCTGGCCTTTCTGCTGTAGGCATACAGTCAGATTGGCCTG
>JAFVFM010000250.1 GCA_017475415.1 Solobacterium sp. | reverse complement strand
GTGAATATTATATTGTGGAAGAATAGCCATTCTTTTTCTTGTTGTATTTGTTATGATGTAACAGGAGGTATATGGCTATGAAAATAGGAATTGTAATTGCGATAGAAAGGGAATTAGAATCTTTCTTAAAAAGTAATTATGAGATAGAGCGTATAGATGATGGTCATTTTGTATGTTTTAAGACAAAGGTAAAAGATAATGAAGTCTATGCAATTAAGTCTGGGTGGGGGCTAATTGATGCAGCTATGGCTACGCAATATTTGATTACCAAATATCAAGTAGAAGTAATCTTAAACTTTGGTGTAACGGGTGCCTTAGATCCTAAATTAAAAGTATCTGATTTATTTTATGTGAAAAAATGTATGAATTTTGATTTTGATACATCTACGATAGATGATGTTAAACTACACCAATATGGGGATATGAAAGATGAATTTATTTATCTAGATGATGGACTAATTGGATTATTAAAAGAAATTGAACCAAATATAAAAGAAGCAGTAGATGCTTCTGGGGATTTGTTTGTAGAAAGAAAAGAGGATAAGGAAGCACGTTTTAATGCAGGGTGTAATATTTGTGATATGGAAATAGTAGCTATAGCTAGAGTAGCTCTATTAAATCAGGTAAAATGTTTATCCATTAAATGTATATCGGATACTTATGATGGTGATGGCAGTGATTTTGAAAAAAATGTGCGTACTTCTGCAGACAGGGCATTCAAAATAATTGATCGTTTGTTGCATGAATTAAATTAATCAATTGTTTATGATGAAGAGAAGTAAAATAAGGGACAAATTGTAAATGAATTAGCTTGGTTTGATTATTTGATACTCTTGTTTCCGGCGCAATCAATGCCTTTGGTGTAACAATCTTTTTGTTTCCTGTTAAGTTATTTCTTTACAAGATGTTTCAGACATTATTAAAAAAGTGAAAGAGTAATCATTTTAAATTCTGTTCTAATGATATTGTTTTTGCTATGTTTTAATTAGATGCGTATTACGGTAATTACTTGGCGAGGTTCCATAGGTATTTTTAAAAGCACGTGAGAAATGCAATTGATTTTCATAACCTACAGATGTTGCAATATCAGAAATGCTCATTTGCGTTTGTCTTAATAATTCGGATGCTTTATTCATGCGATATTGTAATAAGAATTTTTGAGGAGATTGATTGAAGGTTTCCTTAAAGATTCGGCTAAAATAGCTACGATTTAGGCCGCTACTATCAGCTATTTCTTCAATAGAAATATCTCGATTGTAGTTGGCTTGAATATAATTGATGGCTTCGCGCATATAAAAGTCGCGTATCTTTTTCTTTTCATAATGTACAGCACTCTTACTTGTTTCCGCGATTTCATTAAGTAAAATCATACCTAAGCCAGTTAAATAGAGTGTAGGCTTTTCTGCATCTTTTACAATCTGTAGTAAGTATTCTTCTACTCTATGATTGCTGTTACTTTTTGGTATATAGATGGGTTGTGTTTCACTAATACCAGCTAGGGTAAGGGATTGCCTAGCTCTTAAGCCATCAAATTCAATCCATGCATAAAACCAAGGATCTTCTAAATCTGCAAAATAACTGCTAATTTGTCCAGGACAAATCAAAAAGCCCTGTCCTGCTTTTAACATATAAGTTTGGCCATTGATTTCTAATCTACCTTTACCTTGAATAACGTAATGAAAAAGGAAATGGTTACGTATAGCAGGGCCAAATTGATGCAGTGAATCGCAATGTTCCCAACCAAATTGATATAAGTTAAGATCAATAAATAAATCATCTTGAGCGACATGGAAACGATACTTTTTATCTTCTTGTTTTTGATTTGTCATGGGGGTCTCCTTTTTTAAGTAAGCACTTACATTTTACAACGAAATTATATATCATAATGTGACATTATTGACAATAATATGCTAAATATATCAAAAGTGGGATATAAATAATCACATAATACCATCTTATATGCTATTTTGGATTGCTAATATAAAAATGTCTTTAGAGCGAATAAGTAAATTCGTCTCAATATGGATTTGTAAGAAGCTAGCGCTTACAAATCCACATAAGATAATAGAGGGAAAAAGGAGAACGAAGATGAAAAACTTCAAAAAGATCTGTGCTACAGGTTTTGCAGCATTAATCTCAATTAGCAGTTTAACAGGTTGTATGAATAAACCTACAACAAACACGAATAACAATTCTGGATCAGGTAGAGTGGAACCACCATCTGACATTTGGGCACCTTATGAAGAAACTGTAACAGTTACGACTATGGGTGAAGAAAACAGTGGTACAGAATTCCAAGGCGATGATGACTATGGAAATAACCCTTGGTATCGTGCTTATAAAGAACGTTTCAACATTGATTTGCAAAATAAATGGATTTCTAATGACTATAGTACAAAATTAAATTTAGCGATTGCGGATAAAGATATCGCTGATGTCTTCTATGTAGATTCAGCTCGTTTAACAACATTACATGATGCAGATTTGATTATGCCATTAGATGAAGTATTCGAAACTTATGCAAGTGATGTATTAAAACAATATCGTAAAGATTATGCAGATACTTGGAAGACTGGTGAATTTGATGGCCAACTCTATGGTATGCCACAAATGAGTTATGGTATCATCGACCAATTCCAATATATATATGGATTCGTCAAGACTGGATGAAGGAATGCAATTTTGAAGAACCAAAAACAATGGATGATGTCATTAAGATTGCGACTACATTCGCTGAAAAATATGGTGGTTATGCAATACCCGAATGCCAAACATTAGAAAATCTATATCGTGTTGCATTAAGTTGGGGTGCTCATCCAAATATCTGGGTAAAGAAGGATGATGGAACAATTGAATATGGAACAATCCAACCAGAAATGAAGGAAGCCCTTAAACAATATGCAGAGTGGTATAAAGATGGTATTATAAATCCTAATTTCGCAACACTTAACTGGGATAAGATGATGCAAGGTATGATTAATGGCGAATGTGGTGTTATTCCATTTGCACAATGGTTTGGCTATAATCCATTACCAGACTTAATTAAGAACCAAGGTCCTGAAGCAATTTTCTATCCATATGAAATTCCTACACAAGATGGTTCACCAATTAAAGGTAGTGTAACATTCAACAATAATGGTTATGTAGTAATTCGTAAGGGCTGTGAAAATCCAGAAGCAATCATGAAGATTGTAAACTTCTATGTTTATACAGTAAATGATGCAGTTGGTAAAGAATCAAATGAATATTTGTCTTCTTTACATAGCTTCAACTATCCAAACGTAGTTCGTGGTACACGTATTATCAACCCAATGAATGACTATAACCAATTTATTCAAGTTAAGGGTGCGTTTGATAAATGGCAAAAGGGCGAAGAAGTAGATACAAGTGAATTAGGTACAAACTTAGCAAAATATGAAAGCTGTGTAAATTGGTCAACTTCTCAAGATCCTAATGGTGTAGGTGACTTCTTACAACAAGGTAATGATCGCTCTGCTTATGGCATTGCTAAGAAATATGTGGATGAAGAACAATATGTACAAGATGCGAAGTGGGGACCAGATACACCTACAT
>JAFVFM010000249.1 GCA_017475415.1 Solobacterium sp. | reverse complement strand
TGATAGAAACTTGGCATCCTTTCTTACTTAATACAGCAGGTGTTTCCCAAGATTTATTTTGCAGTTCAAATTTCGATGCATGTGTTAATGTAGGACCAACTGACATTGGTATATCTTTATTCTCTGCTAATTTATCCGCAATTAAGTGACCTTCTGTAACATGTTCTAACGTTAATAATAAATCAAATTCTCTCGCTATACGAATAGCTGTAAGAATATCATTTGCTTGATGGGCATGTATTTTTAATGGGATTTCCTTTTTTAATACAGGAATCATTGCTTCGCATTTAAAATCAAAGGCCGGCATTTTAGCAATATCCTTTTTCGCAGCTTCTTTTTTAGAAAGATATTCTTTTGCACGTAAGATCATATTACGCATTGCTGCAGCAGTTGTCATTCTCGCAGAATTGCCTTTATCACGATAAATACGCTTTGGATTTTCTCCTAGTGCACCCTTCATCGCAATTGGATCTTTGATGATCATATCATCTACACAAATACCTGTTGTTTTCACTGCAATCCAAGTACCACCTATGGCATTTGCACTACCTTGCCCTGTTGCAACACTCGTCACACCAGCCTTAGCAGCCATCGCTACAGTAGGATCTAAGGGATTAAAACTATCAATAGCACGTAAATGAGGTGTACAGATATCATTCATTTCATTATAATCCGCACCTTCATAACCTATACCCCAACCGTCTAAACCCAAATGACAATGAGCATCTATAAAGCCTGGAAATACATTCTTTCCTTTGGCATCAATTACTTCTTCATCTGTTGGTAAATCCGTTCCTATTTTTTTGATTTTACCCTTTTGAATTAAGATATCCGCATAATATGGCTCTTTCTTTACCATGTCATACACTAAACCATTTTTAATTACTGTCATAGATCATTCTTCCTTTCGTAACATAGCTTTTACTTCTCTAATCGACATATTCTTCTTTTTCGCAATAGTAGCTAAATCATCAAATTCATATTTTTCTTTTTCACTGCCATAGCCAAAGGATTTCTTAATTCTAATCTTTCCTAGTTCAAAGTCCTTTTCCTCTATTTTTCTTTCTAGTGCATGCCTTCTACAAACATACTCACGTATGCCTAAGGTACTTAAATGTTTAAACATTAAAGCTATAATCTTATCTTTATCCTCATTTCGACAAGCACAAGTGAATACAATACCTGGCCTGTTCTTTTTCATATTCACACTTGTTGTATAAACATCTAGTGCACCCTGTTCTAATAAAACATTCATCGCAAAGGCGATTTCTTCAGCACTTTGATCATCTATTGTAGTAACAAGTTCTACCACTTCCCCGTCATCTTCACAATTTCCTAAAAAGGCTCTAATCATATTCGCTTTAGGAAAGTCTTTCTTTCCTAAGCCGTAACCAATCTTTTCCATTTGTAGAGGAGGCATTTGGCCAAACTGATCAACAAAATAATGTAATAAGGCAGCACCTGTTGGCGTACATAATTCACCTTCAATATCACTGGTATACATTGGTATACCCTCTAGTAATAATGCAGTAGCAGGAGCAGGTACTGGCAGTACACCATGCGCACAATGCACATGCCCATTACCCACCGCAATTGGTGAAGCATAAATACGATCTACTTCTAATTCATGCATTAAGTAACAAACACCTATGATATCTGCGATAGCATCTTTATTACCCACTTCATGGAAATGAATTTCATTTATTTCTTTACCATGTACCTTGCCTTCTGCTTCAGCTAATAAGGCATATACAATTAAGGCATCCTTCTTTACTTCCTCACTCACATTTAAAGAAGAAATGATTTCTTCTATATCTTTCATTCCATGATGCTCATGGTGATGGTGATGATGTTCATGTTCGTGCGTATGCTCATGTTCGTGAGTATGTTCATGATCATGATGATGGTCATGGCTTTCTTCCTCTTCACCATCCACCAATATCTTCATATGTGTGCCTGTTATGCCACATTTTTCACTCTTTTCAGCTTCAAAGGTGATACCTTCTAAGCCTAATTCATTCATCTTTTCTACAAAAGCATTTTGGTCAACAAGTTCGCTTAACGCACTCATTAACATATCTCCCGCAGCACCCATCTTACATTCTAAATAAAGTGTTTTCATTTGTTCTCCTACTCGTATTTTTCAGCAGCTTTTTCTAGCCAACTGGTGATTTCTATATGTTGTGGGCAGGCATCTTCGCATTGTAAACAATGGATACAACTTGAAGCTTTACCGGCATCTTTTGTCGCATACTCGTAACCTCTTTGAGCAGCTTCCTTCATGTCATAAATCATTTCACGATTCATTGCGCTAAAGATATCTGGTATCTTGATATTCATTGGACAGCCTTTTACACAATAGCTACAAGATGTACATGGTATTTGTGGTATTTCAGTTAATATTTTTTGTGCTTTTTGAATGACTTCTTGTTCAACATTGTCTAATGGCTTGAAGTTAGCCATATAGGAAATATTATCTTCCATTTGTTCAAGAGTAGACATACCAGATAATACAAAGATTGTATTTTCTAATGAAGCTACATAACGTACAGCCCAAGAAGCAAATGAAGCCTCTGCATTAACGCCCTTAAATAATTCTTGTATTTCTTTAGGAGGATTCGCTAGTGTTCCACCCTTAATTGGTTCCATAACAATAACAGGTTTATTATGTTTAACGCACACTTCATAACAAAGTCTACTTTGTACAGTTGGGCTATCCCAGTCAGCATAGTTGATTTGTAGTTGTACCACTTCTACATCAGGATGCTTAGTGAGTAATTCATCTAATACATCTGCAGTATCATGGAAAGAGAATCCATAATGTTTAATCAAGCCCTTGTCCTTAGCTTCTTTTACGAAATCCCAGATTCCATAATCATCATAGTTTTGTATATTATCTTTGCCTAATGCATGTAGTAAATAAAGGTCAAAATATTGCGCCCCAGTTCTTTCTAAACTAATTTCTAATTCTTTCTTCGCTTCTTCAGCACTATTAACCGCCCAATTTCCAGCATTGATTTTTGAAGTTAAATAATAACTATCACGAGGATAACGATCTACTAAGGTCTTTTTGGTAATCTCTTCTGAACCTTGATATACATAAGCTGTATCAAAATAACGCAAACCCGCATCCATAAAACGATCTACCATCTCACAGATTTGTTTCTCATCAAAGCTTCCGTATTCATGTTTCGGCAAACGCATTAAGCCAAAGCCTAATTTTGGTAATTCTTGATCAAACAATTTCATCTTTTCCTCCTTTGTCTATTGGGATATATAACGATCCAACTCCATATATACTATTTTATATCCTTTTTCCTTTAATAAATTATAGAGTTTATCTACCTCTTTGTTCCCCTTTAATCTTCGATCAATAATATAATTGATTTCTTTGTGTCGTATGATATCTATATCTTTTAATTTTCTTTTAAAGCGATTTTCTTCTACTTCTCTATATTGATTTACCCCCATAAGTATAGATAATGCCTTTATGGATATATGATTCTCTAGCTGAATCAAAAAGAAAGAAAAATGATTCTTTTCATCTTCCACAAAAACTTTTCTATATTTCTTTTCTTGATCCATACCTTGTGTTATCTTCCTTTCCTTTAATGCATGATGAATATGATTCAATACTTTTTTCTTATCCAATGACCATAAAGGTGCTAATAATTCTTCTTTATTTCCATCTCCACTTATTCGATGAATGACAATATCTTTTCTCAATCTTGCAATACAAGCGCAGATCAAATCTACATATTCTTTTTCATTTAATATCTTAAATTCATCTTTATTTTCTAGATAAGCATCTCCTAAATCTGTATTCTTTAAATAATGCAATAATTGTAATTTCACTCCCCATATAGCTTGGCTATTGATGTAGTCTATACTTTCTAATATAGCTTTCTTATCTTCATTTGGTAAGCCAAGTATTAAATGCACAATGACTGGTATATCTATTTCCTTTATCTGTTTTACCACTTCTTCAAAGACAGATAAAGAATACCCTCTTCGCATCCATATAGCTGAAGAATCATGAACACTTTGTAAACCTAATTCTATCCAAATGAATTTATGAGGATATTCTTTTTTTAATCTATTTAATAAAGCAAATATTTCTTCAGAAAAACAATCCGGTCTACTGGCAATGGATATCCCACAAAACCATTCATTTTCTAAAGCTGATACAAATAACTTTTCTAATTTATCGATTGGCCCATACGTGTTGCTAAAGGCTTGAAAGTAAGCTATATATTCACCTTTTTTTCCTTTTTCATGATTATAAAGAAAATCTTCTTGTTTTAAATCTTGCCCTATAAACGGAATAGAAAAATCACCAGATCCTTTTTTACTACAAAAGATACAACCTCTAGTATCGATTTTTCCATCGCGATTGGGACAAGTAAAATGCCCATCTAAAGCCACACGATATACTTTATGATGAAAATGTTCTTTGCAATAGATAGAAAAAGAATAGTACCTTTCACTCATAGTACTATTCTAGCATTCTTTCTTATTTCTTTTGTGCATAGTTCATTTCTGCTATTTCCGACAAAGCATCTAGTATCCCTTCCACCTGTGCTATAGCGTTTTTCACTTGTGAACGGGCACGATTGATTCGTTGTTGACTAAGTATATCGGTCACAAAATTATCAAACACAAAATCTGCTATGGATAAACCATCATCTACTAAGGCATCAATATGGAAATAATCTCCTATATCTTGTAACTCATCGGCCAATATATTTAGAGCTTCTTGCGCATTACGTATATGCAAGCTAGCTTCAGACATCTTAGAGCGCTTAATCCCTGTAACAATCATCTTTCCACCTAAAATATCCGCAATTCCCCAATTACGTGCTGAACGTAATACTTCATCAGCATTGCCTAAATGATATAAGGCATCATTCGCCGCATTTAATGCTTCATCAATTTCTTTTTGTTCTATATATGTCATTACTTACCTACTTCACTTTTTATTATACAGATTACACAAAAGAAAAAAATAATTTCTTTCATCAACTATGAATAGCCAAAAAGCTATCCTTGATATAGTATTATTCCATGAGTAAAAAAAGGAAAAGAAAACAACTAAAAAAGGCTAGCTATAAGCCAAAAAATACCACTATTTCTTTAGATAAAGCAATACCTATACCCGCACCTGTCG
>JAFVFM010000023.1 GCA_017475415.1 Solobacterium sp. | reverse complement strand
TAATCACGATAGTGATTATTTCTGCGTTTATTATCATCGGACTAGGTCAGTTCGGTATTTTTGGTCGTTTTCTTTATCAATTACAACGCTATTTATTTGGTAATTTATTTTGGCTTATTCTTATTTTTGTGATTGTATCCATATGCATCAATATGATTAATCACCGTCACGGGGTATATGAGCGTAACATCTTACCATTAATCTTAATGGTTATATCTATTCTCTTATTAACTGCTTATTTTTCTTTACCTGAAGCTAGTGGTATGTCTTCCTTTTTGGAAATGGCTGCCAATATGAAAAATTATTTTGGAGAAAATGCCAATATATTAGTTGGTGGTGGTTTTGTAGGGAATCTATTATTTGGCTTAGTCAGTGCAATGCTAGGAAGAAGTGGTGTATTACTGATTAGTGCTGTATTAATCATTATTGTTATGTTGCTGGTGGTTTCTTTAGATGTATATAAAAAAGCCTTTCATGCCTGTGTGAATTTCTTTACTGTACCAGAAGAAGAGGAATATATAGAGGAAGAGGATAGTGGTTATCTAGAAGCACCAAAGGAAACACCGAATTTATGGCGCATGGTACATAAGAAGAACAAACCAAAGAGCTTTTTCGGTTCTATTGATGCCGATGATAATGAAACAGTAAAAGAAGATGATACGAATATGGATTTCGTAACCTTAAAGAATGAGCATCCTAAGGCAAAAGAAAAGGAAATCTTAGCTGTGCGTATTCCACCACGTTTAGAGGGTAAGTCTAAAGTGCAATTCATCGATATTGATGATTTAAGAAGAGATGAATTACAAGAATATGAAGAGGAAGAAATACCTGAAGAAACATATGAAGAAGAATATGTTTACGCAGATGATTATGATGGTGATTCCTATGAAGAAGAAGTCATAGATGAAGAGGAAGAAGTTTATGACGAAGATGAATATGTTGAGGAAGAGGAATACGAAGAAGTAGAAGAAGATGATGATTCTGAAGAGGAAATAGTAGAGGAAGAGAAAGTAATAGAAGAAAGTAAGCCAGTTGTAAAGAAAAAGAAAGAAGAAAGAAAACATGGCTTTAAAAATTACCATACACCAATTGAATCGCGTGTTATAGCACGTTTATTAGAGGATGTACCTCGCTCTAGCGCAAATGATAAAAATGAACAAGCAGCTGCACAAAAGGGAGAGGCTTTATTAGAAATATTAAAGACTTTCGATATCGAAGCGAAATTAGTAGAAACGCATATTGGCCCATCTGTTACACAATTTGAAATAAAGCCGGATGTCAATGTTAAAGTGAATAAAATTATTGGTTTAACCGATAATATTAAAATGCAATTAGCAGCTAAGGATGTGCGTATTGAAGCTCCTATTCCAGGTCGTCCAACATGCGGTATAGAAATACCAAATGCACAAGCTACCTTAGTGAAAATGAAAGAATTATTTAATGATCGCAAAGTAAAAGAAGAAACACATCCATTAATGTTTGTGGTAGGTAAAGATCTACAAGGTGGTGTTGTAACATGCCGCTTAGATAAGATGCCGCACTTATTGATTGCAGGTGCTACAGGTTCTGGTAAATCGGTATGTATGAATTCGATTATTTGTTCGATATTATTGAGAGCGAAACCGGATCAAGTAAAATTATTATTAGTGGATCCTAAGAAGGTTGAATTTACACCATACCATGATATACCACATTTAATTGGGCCTGTAATTAATGATGCAAATAAGGCTAGTAATGCCTTAAAGATTATCGTACAGATGATGGATGAGCGTTATAATGTCTTCTCTTATGCAGGTGTAAGAAATATAGAAGGCTTTAATGAAAAGGTAAGGAAACAAGGTGGCAAACCAAATGAAGATGGTACTCCAGCTCCAAAGCCATTGCCTTATATTGTAGTCATTATTGATTAGTAATCTGACCATATTTCTGTATCAGGAAAAGTAGTTGAATCAAGTATTCAACGTATTACCCAATTAGCACGTGCTGCTGGTATCCATTTAATTGTTGCAACGCAAAGACCATCTGTTAATGTCATTACAGGTGTAATTAAATCGAATATACCAAGCCGTATTGCCTTTGCGGTATCTTCGGGTATTGATTCGCGTACAATATTAGATTCTGTTGGCGCTGAACGTTTATTAGGCCATGGGGATATGTTATATATGCCTATAGGTCAAAATGCTGCAGAGCGTGTACAAGGTGTATTTGTAACAGATGAAGAAGTTCAGGCAATTACAGAAGATGTAAAGAAACGTGGTAAACCAGAATATGATGATCACTTCATTGTATTGGATGGTGTAGATGGTAATAGTGGTATTATGAGCATCAATGATGATCCTATGTTTGAAGAAATAAAGGAATATGTTATTGAAGCGCAAAAGGCATCAACATCCTTACTACAAAGGCGTTTTGGCATAGGCTATAATCGTGCTGCTAAAGTCATTGATGCCTTAGAAGCAAGTGGTATTATTGGCCCGGCACAGGGCTCTAAACCAAGAGAAGTATATATAAAGAAAGGTGAATAGGTATAGAAACTAGCACCTTTTTTGTGTGCCGGGCATGGCGCATATCTAGGAGGTTGAGAAGTACCTCTAGCCAAGGGTGGTAACCCCTAAGGCTTAGCTGAGTTCAAGGGTGTCCATCGTGAGGTGGAATCTGAAGGAAGAATAAGGCAAACTGTTGGTCCG
>JAFVFM010000248.1 GCA_017475415.1 Solobacterium sp. | reverse complement strand
TAATCACTTTTTTTGAAATTCCCTCTTGATTTAAGTTATCGAATTTTAATAACTTTGAAAGCAAAATTAATACCGAAGACCTGTTCATTAATATGCAGGCACCTGCATAGTTAGCTTGCCACTCCATCCAATCTTGTTTTGTAATTAGATTTCGTCTTTGCCCAAAACTATAATCTCTAAATTCAAAATCATTCTCGATATTCTTTGCGTAGTATTCTTTAGTTAATTGAATATCCTCACTCACCCTATTCAAAGCATTATATTGCGTGAAATAGTGACCTCCTTCGTGGCTATATGTAAAATTTGCAAAACTATCGTCTAACTCTGCAATATCTGAATCTATAATTACAGTTTTTTCTTTAACAATTATGTCGTATGGCTTATTATCCTCGTCATAGACAGTCAGTTTTCCTTTGTTAAACACAAACGTTCCATAACATGTGTGGTCACTACTCAATTTTTTGTACTCAATATCCAGTCCCAAGTGATATTCTAGATAATGCAAAATATTGATTTTTGAAGGTTTGATGAGAAGAGACGAATCATATTGTTTTAAATCTTCTTCCACTTCTCGTTCAATATCTTTTTTACTCAAATAGAATAACCCATGAGCGTCTAAACAATAATTTTCATTTATCATCCGTACCTCCTTTCTTTTCATCTTCATCAATAATTTCAATAAATTTTTCCCAAGTATTATTTTCAACTTTGGAATTTGCTGCTTTTCTTAAGGCAATCCTAGCCTGAGGAGTTATTGATAGATAATGCCCTAATTCATGAGCGATTGTAAAATAATTCGACAATTCCTCATCCGCCAGATAAAATAATTCGTTTTTTTCTTCTTCACTTAACCCTAGTTCAAATGAAATATCATTAATAAAATTGCTTTTATCACTAGTTGATGGCGCTCTATTTCTTCCGTTTTCAATATCGGATAGATATGAGGCTGAGATATTAAGTTTCCCTGCTAAATCTCTTAGTGACATTTGTCTTCTCTGTCTGAGCTCTTTAATCCTTTCTCCAAAACGCATATCTACCTCCTATACACGTACGTAAGCTTACGTACGTAATATAACATTTTTTAATTTTTTCTGTCAATCGATTCTTTGGATTATTTGGGTTTTTCTTAATTTCCTGAAATTTTTCAACTATATAAATTACTCTACAATATTTTATTTCTAAAATCTTAACTACTAATATATTTAATTTTCAATCGTCATTAAGCTAATGTACCAGTTATTCCATTAAATTTTTTTATAGTGAAATCAGTAATTGTAAATGTCAATACAAAAATGTAGGTTTTGATTAAATAATTCGTCATTTGCACAATGGAGCTAAATAACGGATGATTGATTATAATAAATATGTCCTTGAAAGGAGGACGTCAGGAAGTCTCCAGGAATTGATTAACGCTGACTTGGCGGTTTCGTTAGTCAATTCTTGGAAGCTTCAAACCGCCAAAAAATGAAAAAAGAAAAATCAAAAAAGATAAAATTGGGAAAATCTCTAAAATTTTTATCATGGAAAAACGAAGAGTTGGATCTTGAACAAAATTTAATCTCAAGCTCCGTTCACGAATGGTACATGTCAAGCATAGAAAGATTAGTGAAGAAGAAATCCAACTAATAAATTCGATTCGAATTGTGAATTGTCCATAATGTGGAAGTATAGACATAATAAAAAGTGGATTCTATCATAGCATCCAAAGATACAAGTCTAAGAACTGTAGAAAGCGGTTTTCACCGTTAACAAACACAATATTTGAGGAATAGAAGATACCTATATATCAGAATGGGTAGAATATTTGATACATTTATTTGAATTTCATTCTATTGTCACAAGTGCGAGAGATAACAGAAACGCAGAGATAACTGGGAAACAATAATGTCAATGCTAATTTCACCAGTGTTCACATTTATGGATTCACTTTTGGCACATGTCTACCATTCAGGTAAACTCCCACTTTCGTGTCCACTTTTATGGGTACAGTAAAAAACGCAGTAATTAAGCTGATAGTTAGCTCCACTGTTCAAATGACGATTTTAAAAAGAATAGCATCAATAAGTTATTATCAAGAGGCCAAAATCAACAGTTGTTCCTTGCCTTTCTGCTATAGACATATAACAGATTGTCATGTGTAAAGTGTGGAAGTCGCTTTTATAGTCTTCTCCTTCTATATCAATTGCTTTTAATTTGATTAACTTTGTTTGATATTGTTTCTATAATTTTTTTTCGCTCTTCCCACCATTGATGCACATTCCGTATTATCATTATAAGATATTTTAATGTACTGAAAATTAAGCTAAACATAATAGGAATGCAATCGTGGCATATAAAGAAAACCCCCGAGTATTCGGAGGTCAATCTTAACAACGATCATAAGACCATTCGTGGTCTTCTTCAACAATGGTTAATAATTCTTCAAAATCTGTGATGATTTTGTTTGGCTCTGCAGCCATAATTTCATCACGCTTAGATAAGTCAGATAGATAAGCTATCGCATATACACCAGCTTTCTTTGCGGCAAGGATATCTGTAACATTATCCCCTACATAGATACAAGAATCATGCCCTGTTTTTAAACGTACACCAGCGTAGAGTATACCATCTGCAGCTGGCTTTGGTTTACCATATAAATCACGCCCCAATATGGTTGAAAAACAATAGGTTAATTCAAATTGACGCATCCATGACTCACAAGAAGAAGTCATACGGGAAGATACAATACCTAACTTATATCCCTTTTTCCATAAAGCATCTAATGTATTTTTTACATTAGGGAATAAGCTAACCTCATCACTCCATGAGAAGGCACTTTGGTATTTACGATATTCTTCCACCAATTCTTTTGCGTTTTGTTCAGGGAATAGTTTTTCTATCTCTTCTTTCAAAGAAGGCCCAAATACTTCTTTTTGTAGTTCAGGAGTAAATAAGGAAATATCACTATATTTCTTAAACAAATAGCTATAACAACGAATCACCATTTGATGGCTATCCATTAATGTACCATCTAAATCAAATAAGATAACCGGTTTCTTAGGCTTACGTTTATGGCCTAAATAATATAAAGTAAGCGCAACGATTTCGATGAGTATCGCAACCCATAAGGTATTACTCGCCATAGGATCAAAATTGAAAATCATGGAAATAAAACGACTTAAGCCTAACCACATTAATACCGCTAAAGCCACATCCCCTCTGCGCCTTCCTATACTATATGGGCGAATAAGGAAATGAATAAATAAGAAACCCAAGGCATCCATTAATACGCTATACCATACGGTAGGCGTACTTACCGCTCTACCAATTCGAGCCAATACTGCGAATAATAATAAGGCTAATAAACATATATCTAAGGTACGCATATAGGACATCTTTCTTCTTTGTATATAAAACAAAGTCATCACCATAACGCCTATTGCCACACCTAAAATATCCAACCCACCATCACTGATAGCGAAGATATAAGGAATATATTTTAAATAATCACTTAAATGGGTAAGTACCCATACCAAACGACCACCAATTAAACCCCCAATCATGCAGAGAATCAATAATTCATCTACTACATCATTGCTGTAACCATGCTTCTTCATGCGATCAGCCATATATAAGTAGGCAAAGATTACCCCTATAACAATCATTACCCCATACCAAGGTATTGAAAAGTTGCCTATCTGCATGAAAATTGTATCTGTTGGAAAGAATGTCATTCTTCTAGATTCCTTTCCACAAAATTCTTAAAGCGTCTGCGTATTTCATTAGCGCTACTATAACCCTTTTCCTTCAATTGGAAATTGGTTACTGCCGATTCAACAAGTACACCCACATTTCTTCCTGCACTAATTGGTATGCGAATCGTTGGCACCATAACGCCTAAGATTTCCGTATATTCTTCTGTCTCATCGCCAATGCGATTATATTCTTCATTTGGATTAAATGGTGTTAAATGGATAATTAAATCAATTACCGAACGATCACCCAAGGCTGATGTACCAAACATTTTTTCTACATCAATGATGCCTATACCACGTATTTCCAATAGACCCTTTATGATTTCTGGGGCATGACCATAAATACTATTATGAATATGTTCACAGTCTACCCTATCATCCGAAATCAATACATGTTTCTTATTGATTAATTCCAAAGCCGTTTCTGATTTACCCATGCCACTTTCACCAGTTAATAGAACACCTTTACCATAAACATTCATTAATACACCCGGTAAAGTCGTCTCATCCGCTAGACGTTCATCTAAGTAGGCAATTAAATCCGTAATTAGACGGAAAGTAGGTAAATTAGTACGTAAAATAGGAAAGTTATTTTGCATCGCTATTTCTTTGAGAATAGGTGGTAAAGGATTATTACGTGAAAGAATAATCGCTGGAGTTAAACCATCTGTTAAACGAGGGAAACGCTCACGCTGTTCTTGTTCAGACATTTCATTGATATAGTCAATTTCCTTGTTGCCCATGATAACGATTCTTCTTGGTTCTGTCATTTTATAGAAACCACATAATTCGAAACCAGGACGATTAATATCCGGTACAACACTCCACCTATCTAATGCTTTATCATCACCTGTCAATTGTTCAAAGCGAAATGCTTCTTTCAATTGGCGTATACTTACTTTTTTCGTATAGATATCTTGTGCCATAAAGTCCTCCAAAGCACGACAATTATACCATGCACAATGGATTTCTAAAAATGGAAAAGGATGCCGCAAACACAATAAGCACAATAGGCTGTGTTTTCTCTTTCCGTTTGTAGAATACCAAGTAAACTTCAATTCTATTCAAATATAGTAATCACTTTCGAATATATTTTATTGTCTAGGTAAAAAGATTCCCACTAAGCTTTGCTTTCTATCTATCCTACAACTACTTCTTCTCAGGCCACACTTTGCCTTGTTTTTCAAATACTTAATCAGCAGATGTTTTATTCACTTTAGTAGTAATAATAAAAGTTGCTGGTACTCAATTAAATAATCATGCAGGTAACCCTTATTTACATTTAATCATTTCCCAACACTATTGTTTTATTATTTACAATTCACTCCATATATTTAGTAAAGCGATTTAATTGTTCCTTTATATTTTTTCCTTCATAGATGACACGAATTATTGTCACCGTCATTTCAGTATTATCAGGAATGTAAAATATTAAAAAGCTGTCAACCGGAAATACTCGAAGATTTCGACTATGCCACGGTTCTTCTTCATACAGCCTATGACTTTCAGGAAAAGTATTTAATTTATTGATTGCCGCTTCCAATCGATTAAGTTGTCCTACTGCATTTTCAGGAGATAAGAGTTCCTGAACAATATATTCATATATTCCTCGTAAATCTTGCTCTGCCTGCTCCGCAATAATTACTTCATACTTTTTCATTCACCATAATCATTACGGATATCAGCAAACACTTTCTTTGCTGGCTTTGTACGACCCGCCTTCATATCCGCATACCCTTTCTCCAATTCTTCAGAAAGCTCTATTGCTGATAAAGAAGATAGATTAAGTGATTTGTTCTTCGGAAGCACAACATCAAATGGAATCCCTTTGTGAAGAATAATTTGTTTATAAAACATATTGATCGCGTTTGATGCAGGCACGCCAAGTGCGGACAGTATTTTCTCTGCTTGTTCTTTTACTTCTGGTTCAATGCGAACATACAAATTGGCTGATTTATGTACCATAATAGCTGTCTCCTTCCCGTTTATCCTTATACAATCATTATATTCGTTTGTCCATACAACAGCAATACATTGTAAAATTGTTGCACAATAATCTTCACTCGAATCTTTTGTTAGCTTAAATCTCCCTTACCAAAAAAAACATCGGTTCGTGAACTACTATTGTCACTTTCGATGTTTTCTATATATATTCAAGTTATATTATCTGAAAAATCAGGACATTTTTCACCAAAGCACGACAATTATACCATGCACAATGGATTTCTAAAAATGGAAAAGGATGCCACAAACTGCCGCAAACACAATAAACACAATAGGATGCGTTTTCTCTTTCCATTTATAGAAAACTAACATAATGCCAAATAATAAAATTGCCTTAATATTGAATAAATCGGTTAGATTCTTTGTTGAAGAATAGGTATCCATCTGTAGTAATGAGGAAATATAAATGCTGAGTACTGCAGCTAAAATTAAACCTACAACAGAAGGCCTTAACCCTTCAAATATACCTTTAATCACTTTTGATTCTTTAAATCGTTCTAATATTTTCGCAATAATACATACAACAATAACAGATGGCGCAACTAACGATAAAGTAGTAGCTACCCCTCCCACAAAGCCATACATATGATTACCAATATAGGTAGCCATATTAACGCCTATTGGCCCTGGTGTACTTTCACTAATCGCAATCATTGTAGATAAATCCTGTATGGTAAACCAACCATAACGATTCGCCATATCTTGTAAGAAAGGAATCGTCGCAAGACCCCCACCAACAGCGAATAAGCCTGTTTTAAAAAACTCCCAGCACATCAACAAAAATTGCATTAGCTTACCCTCCTGCTCTTTACTTGATAGATAACATATCCACATATACCCGCTAGAATGACAATCCAAATAGTAGAAACAGAAGTAAAATATGAAAGTATAAAAGCACCTACAAATAATAGAAAACTAGCCATATTCTGAATGCCATTTTTGATTAATTTTTCAATTGCTACAAACATTAATACACATACTGCAACCTGAATACCATGCAGTGCATGTTGTACAATCTCCAAATCCGAAAAGTTCGCAATTAAGCTAGTCAAGATAGAAATAATCAGTAAGGAAGGACTTACTACACCTAATGTAGCCACTATCCCCCCTAAGATGCCTATTATTTTATAGCCTACAAAAGTCGCCGTATTTACCGCTATGACGCCCGGTGTACATTGCCCTACAGCATAATAATCCATAATTTCCCTTTCACTAGCCCATTTATGTTTTTCAATAACTTCCTTTTGTATCATAGGCAACATGGCATAGCCACCCCCAAAGGTAAATAAACCCATCTTAAACCATGATACAAATAAATCGATATATATCTGCATAACCACCTCAATAACATGCTATATTGGCATCTGTTCTCGATTCACAAGCGCCAATAAGTACACCTTCTTTTGTACGATGAATGATTTCACCTCGCCCAAAGCTAGAAACCACATCACTGTATTCTACTTCATGCCCTCTTCTTAATAAGTCCCTAACAATTGCTTCATCAAAATCTCTTTCTACTAAGACTTTTCTATCACTTACCCACTGCCATCTAGGACTATCTAAAGCCATTTGTGGATTCATATGGAAATCAATCATATTGGAAATGACTTGCACATGACCCTGCGGTTGCATATAGCCACCCATTACACCAAATGGACCAATCGCTTCTTTGCCTTTAGTTAGAAAGCCAGGAATGATAGTATGATACGTTCTTTTTTGGGGCTTCAAATAATTCGCATCATCTTCATCTAAAGAAAAATCAGCACCACGATTTTGTAAAGCCACCCCATAACCTTCTAATACGATACCTGAACCAAAGCCCATATAGTTAGATTGAATATAAGAAACCATATTTCCTTCCCCATCGGCAGTACATAAATATACCGTACCACTTTTTGGGGGAACAGAAGAAATAGGCATACCAGCCATATCGGTAATTTCTTTCGCTCTAGCCTTACCATATTCTGGCAAAATTAAACGATGATAATCTAAACGCATATCTTTTACATCGCTAATATAGTATTTGCCATCTGCAAAGGCCAATTTCATAGCTTCGATTTGTTTATGCAAGCTGGCTGGATTTCTTTCTTCCAAAGAAAATTCCTTCAATATATTTAAGGCCATTAATGCCGTTATCCCTTGCCCATTAGGAGGAATTTCCCATACATCATAGCCACGATAATTCACACCAATTGGTTTCACCCATTCCACATCATAGTTAGCTAAATCTTCTTTTGTGAATACACCTCCATCACGAAGAGATTGCTTAATCAATTGATCCGCTATCTCTCCCTTATAGAAAGCTTCACCCCTAGTTTCCGCAATTAATCGCAAACTTTTCGCATGATCTTTTAATTGCACAATATCCCCAAATTGGTAACTTTCCCCATTCTTTGTGAATGTTTGAAAGAAACCCTTGAATTCTCTTTTGCCTTCTCCTATTTTTTTATATTGCTCTACAGCCTTTTGCCAAGACTCACTCAACGCGCAAGAAATAGGATAACCTTCTTCTGCCAAACGAATTGCAGGAGCTAATACTTCAGCAAATGACAATTTACCAAATTGTTCAGATAAACGCACCCACCCTTTTACTGCCCCAGGAACCATAACCGGCAACCAACCATGCTTGGGCATTTCTTTTGAATAACCAGCTAATTTAACATAATCAGCAGTCAAATGTTTAGGAGTATAACCACTAGCGTTTAAGCCATACATTTTATCCTTCATCCAAACAATCGCAAAAGCATCACTACCTAAGCCATTCGCTGTTGGTTCTACTACTGTTAATGCGGCAGCAGTAGCGATTGCCGCATCAACCGCATTACCCCCTTTTTGTAAGATTTCTAAACCAGCAGAACTCGCTAAAGCGGAACCTGTAGCCACCATTCCATTTTTTGCACATACACAATAACGACTTCTACTTTGATATTTTTCTAAGACATTATAGTTCATCTTTCACCTCACAAGAAAAGCTATTCCATTATACGGTATATATGAAAAAGAAGATTATAACGCAATCTCCTCTTCCTTCGACTTATTCTTTTCCATAATGCGCAAGGCCTTCGCATGGATTCTTTCTTGCATTTCATCCATTAAGCCTTCCACATCACCATCAAACACAAAACCATCTTCTTCTATAGTTTGTTTTAACTCATTGGCCATCATCCAAATACCAGTTAAAACGCCTACCGAATAATTTGTTTCATTAGCGGTTTCAAAATCTTCTTGTTCTTTTAGTATTTCAAAGATTCTTGTCGACAAACGCTCATATTCTTCCTTTGTTGGTATACGATTAATTTTCATTTCTTCACCTTTATTTTTGATACTTCCTAGCCCATTCTATCGCTTTTGTTAAATATTCACCTGTATAACTTCCTTTTGTAGAAGCTACTTTTTCTGGTGTACCTTGGGCAACAATTGTACCCCCATTATCGCCACCATCAGGACCTAAGTCAATAATCCAATCGGCACATTTAATCACATCTAAATTATGCTCAATCACGATTACTGTATCCCCATTATCTACAATCCTTTGTAGTACGGTAATCAGCCTACTTACGTCTTCTGTATGCAAGCCTGT
>JAFVFM010000247.1 GCA_017475415.1 Solobacterium sp. | reverse complement strand
TTTCGTTAATCTTTTCGCTTTAACGATACTTACAGGATCAGCAACTATCTTCCCTTTGCAATGACCTACTATATATTGTGCTACTTCTTCTTCAAGATTACCATCAATAACTAAGATATCTTCTTCCTTCACTAAGCTACAAACTTCTTGAATTCTTTCAAAAGGTAGACTCTCTAAAATACGCATATCGTTCATTCCCATATACATATCCCCACCTTCATCCAATAAGGCAATATATAAAGAACTTGGATAGGCATTTGTTGTATAGGAATACTCTAAATGCATCCCTAAATCTTCACAATCTTTCATTAAGGCTTTTCCAAAGTCATCTGTAGAAAAGCAACTCACAAAATTTACCCGTTCCTTTAATAAGCAACAAATTTGCGCAATATTGCGCCCTACACCACCATAGCGTAATTCAATGTGCCCAATATTAGAATCATGCACTCTAAGCTTATGTACAGCTTTACCGCATAAATCAATATTCGCTCCACCAATAATCCAAATCCTAGGCATTAATGACTTACCTTTCTTATCTTACGCATCGCTTCCATCAATCGTGCGCTGGCAGCTTCTACTTGAGCCGCATCATATTCCCCCATCTGTAATAGCATATATGCATCCATTAAGGCATTCGCAAATTCACCTTTACTATCTTCTTCCACCGCACTTAAATCAATTTCATTACAAGACTTCATAATCTGTTGTAAAACAAAGACACGCTTCATTGTTTCATGCTCAGATTTTGTTTCTAAAAATACATCCTTCAATAGCCATGAGGCATTGTTTTCTGTACGCATGATTTTGATTCCTTCAAATTCTAATCCCTTCTCTTTTGTACGCCGTAAAAAGTCCATCAAGTCTTCTTTTGTCAGATCTTGCATAATCATATAAGCATCTTCATATCCTATGCTTGTACCTTCTTCATCTTCGTCTAATAAGAATAGACTATCTAAAGTTCTTAAAGCACAGTTATCTGTAATGCGCACAGTCTTGATACCCATCTCCTTTGCAACAAGACGTAATACTGCTAATTCTTCTTCATTTCCGTTATAAAATAATATTTTTTTCATATGAATATTGTACTCCAATAGAGTATAAAATTCCCACTATTTTGGTCATCTATCTTCCTTTTTTTATCAATTCGTTTTACTATTAACTAAAGAAAGAGGGTTAATTATGTCTATACCAATTTACGAGTCATCAGAAAACTATCTCGAAGCGATATTAATGATCAAAGAAAGAAAAGGCGAGGTTCATTCAATCGATATAGCTGAAGAATTAAATTTCACAAAAGCTAGCGTCAGCGTAGCAATGAAAAAATTGCGTGAAAATGGTTTTATCACTATGGAAAAAGATGGCCGCATCCATTTATGTGAAAAAGGTAGAGTGATAGCTGAAAAAACATATGAAAAACATAAGATGCTTACAGATTTCTTTATTTCCATCGGTGTAGATGCTATTACAGCAGAAGATGATGCATGCAAGGTAGAACATGACATCTCTGATCTAACATTCGAAAAACTAAAAAAATACATTAGTGAACATTAATACTAATGTATTTTCTTTTTATTACTCATCCCCTTTGATTTCACTTTGGTATAGGCGAGAGGCTTCAATCATTTTTTGATACACCTCAGAAAAATATTTTTTTAATTCTTCATCTTGAATACGTTCCCTATTCTTTTTTATTATCTCATCTTCTCGACCTTTATCTAAAATAGGTAGTTGATTTTCTATTTTATATTCAATAATCTTTTTTACAATATGAAATCTTTTCTCAAACAATTCAGCGAATTCTTGATCACATTCATCAATTATTTTTCTATATTCTTCTAAACGATTAGTCATATTTTCCTCCTCTTGCATTATACATATTTTTTCATTCTCATCCTATAGAGTCTATGGTATTATACTAAACAAAAAAGGAGGTTTGTATATGAGTAAAAATTTCATCTTTATATCCCCTACTTTCCCACCTAATTATTATCAATTCCCTCTAGCATGGAAGGAAATTGGTGGCTGTGCTCTTTGCATTGGTGAAGATTATTATGATTCATTAAGTGAGGAATTCAAGAATTCATGTGATGAATATTACCAAGTGAATAGCCTACATAATTATGATGAAATGTATCGTGCAGTAGCTTGGTTCGCCCATAAACATGGGAAGATTGATTGGCTTGAATCAAATAATGAATATTGGTTAGAACAAGACGCACGTTTGCGCACTGACTTCAATATTCAAAGTGGTGATAAAGAAGAAGATGTATTGCGTTATCGCTACAAATCAAATATGAAGGCCTTCTATAAAAAAGCAGGAGTACCAACTGCCCGCTATCACCTTGTTTCTACATTAGAAAAAGGGAAAGCTTTCGTCAAAGAAGTTGGTTATCCATTAATTGTTAAACCAGATGATGGCATGGGTGCTAATGCAACATGGAAAATCAATAATGATTCAGAATTAGAAGAAGTCTATGCCTTAGAACTGAACACACAATATATTATGGAAGAATATATAGAAGGCTATATTGTTTCTTTTGATGGCTTAACCGATCAAAATGGAGAAATCATTTATCGTACTTGCCATGTATTCCCGGAAACCATAATGGAAATCGTAAACGAAAAACAAGAATGCGTATATTATTCCGAAAAAGAAGTACCAGCAGATTTAGAAAAGATGGGAAGTGCT
>JAFVFM010000246.1 GCA_017475415.1 Solobacterium sp. | reverse complement strand
CTAAACCCATACGCCAATCGAACACAAAAAGTAATACAAGCATACTGATAAACATCATAACTGTACCAACAATATCGGCTAAATTATGTGCCATTAATGTTTCTGTATCACCTGTAGCTCCCATTAAGCGATTTCGTAAAAGCCCTGAAGCATGATTATCGAAATAACCTAATGGTGCTTTTAATAATTTCGCCATACCTTGTTTACGCATATTATTGGCAGTGCGAAAAGCTGCTAAATGTGTACACATTAAAGCTGCAAAATAAATTAGGATACTAAGTATCGCAAATAATAATGCTAGCCAGCCATATTGAATAATATGTGTAGCCTGTTGCCAATTTGGTGCTACTTCGATTAAATCCCGTGCTGTTAACCAAATATAAAGATAAGGTACCATTCCTAATACCATCGCAATTCCCGATAAGCCTAAGCCAATAAAAGTTAACGCTTTATAGCTACCAGCATATTCTAGTAAAACCGCTAAATCACTTTTCTTCTTTTCCTTCATATTACCTCCAGTTAGCCACTACTAACTATAGTATGTATTATAGCTTATTCTTTCTATTTTGCACTAGTACTTGCTTAAAATCGGAAATAAAGGAAAGGACTATAGCCACTACTTACTAAATAGCTAATTGCCAAAACGAAAATTATTCCTATTACCATATCGAAGATGAATATACTAAGCTCATTCTTTTTGATTACATCCATTATTCTTGTATATGGAATAGAAAAGAGTATAGCCATAAACATTAAGAAGAATTGTTGTTTATTTACAATTTGTAACATGCTTGCCCAGCTACCTTCTTGAAAAATAAACATCGACTGCATATAGGCTATCGCTTCTGATAAGGTATTCGCTCTAAAGATAATCCAACCAAATAAGACAAGAATTAATGTATAGAAATGGCGAATGATGCGAGGCCACTTACTTATTATTTTGGCTAGCCCAATACGCTCCGCAATTAAGATTAATCCATAATATAAGCCCCATACAATAAAGTTAAAACTAGCACCATGCCATAAACCTGTTAGCAAAAATACCGTGAATAAATTGACATATGTTCTAACCTTTCCCTTACGATTACCACCTAATGGAATATAGACATAATCCCTAAACCATGAGCTTAAGGAAATATGCCATCTACGCCAGAATTCTTGTATGGATTGCGAAATGTATGGATAATTGAAATTCTCAAGGAAAGTAAAGCCAAACATCTTACCTAATCCAATAGCCATATCGGAATAGCCACTAAAGTCATAATAGATTTGTAAGGCATAGGCAATAGCACCTATCCATTTTAAATAACCCGTTTGTTCAGAAAGGTTAAACGCTCGCTCTACTACTATAGATAATTGATCCGCAAAGAATACTTTTTTCGAAAAGCCGATCATAAAGCGCACTACACCACTTTTAAAGGAAGACAATGTAATTGTACGATTATGAATTTGTTGTTCAACATCTACATAACGTACAATTGGCCCTGCAATTAATTGTGGAAATAAAGCAATATATAAGGCTAAATCAAGTATATTTCTTTGTACTCTAGCCTTACCCTTATAGACATCAATTACATAAGACATAATTTGAAAGGTATAAAAAGAAATACCTATCGGTAAAGCAATAGCTTTATAATTTATTTCTTTATTGAATATTAGGCCTATTGTATCCATAGTAAAATTCCAATATTTGAATACAAATAACATGGCCAAATTATAGACTATCGATAGAAATAAAAATCCTTTTCGATATTGTTTGTCTTTTTCTACTAGGAAGCCAAAACAATAATTCAATAAGATGGACAATAGCATAAGGAAAACATTTCTAGGTTCACCCCATGCATAAAAGAAAAGAGAAGCTATTAGTAAAACAAAATTACGTAATGCTTTAGGTAATGCAAAATAGGCAAGCAGTGTTAAAGGTAAAAAGATAAACAAAAACATAACAGAAGAAAAGACCATATTACTTACCTGCCTTTCTATCTGCTATATAGCTATCTAAATATCCATCTAGATATTCCGCAAAACCATAAGTGAACTTCGCGAGTTCTGGATCCACCATTTCTATAACCACAACATCACTTTCATCTAAATGACGTTTTAGATCTACATTATTAAAATCATGATTGATTTCTTGTAATGGCCTATCCATAGAAACATTACACCCATCTCCTTCACAAACAAATTGATTGCGATTTAGTAATGTTACATCATCTTCTTCTATTGTTGTTTGAATAAATGCTTGAATCATTTCTCCAAAAGAATCCCCATATAGGAATATCTTTAATGGCTTGCTATTTGGATTATGTTCTCTCTTTTCTACATATTTATGGTATGTAGGTGTTTTTCCTATAGATACTACATTCATTAGCCATAATAAATCTTCTTCATTACGGAAAGGGGATTTACTTTCTATTACTTCATCTAATACTAAATTATCATACGTATTTCCTGTTAATTCCTCACAGCGATCAATTAATTTTGTTGTACATAATTGCCCATAGGTTAATGACCAATGTATACCATATGGATAGAATAAAGGATACTTTGCCTCATTTGCATAACTAGCAGAATCCACAAAAGGTAATCCTTTTTCTTTTAATGCTTGTAAGTAATATTCCCTACCGTTAATTGCATCCGCTTCTTTTTTCTCTTGATAGATAGGATCTAATTGGTCATGCGTAAACATTGCTTTACTAGGACAAAGCATAACAACCAATTCTTTCCCCACACTTTTTAGCTTATTTCTTACGCTAGCTAAATGTTCTATTACTTGATCCGCTTCTTCTTTTAATTCTTCTTTAT
>JAFVFM010000245.1 GCA_017475415.1 Solobacterium sp. | reverse complement strand
TCTCAAGTGAAAACTTAAATTCCACTTCTAGAGGGCGAAAGTTGAATTTAGTCGTATAGGAAAATCTAGTTGCACTTACTCTTTCAAAAGCAGAGATAATATAGTTAGGACTATAGCTGCAAGGAAAGGAGACAATAATTATGGCAGCTACTAATAAGAATGCACATCTAAGTATCGCAGAAAGACAAATCATTGAAACAGGTATATATAACGGATCATCTAAAGTATCCATCGCAGAAACTATTGGTAAGGATAAATCTACTGTAGGAAAAGAAATTAAAGCTCATAGACAATTAAAACATAAGAGTAGATACCCTATCGACTGTTCGCTTTACCAAAAATGTAAGAATAAGAACGCTTCCCTCTGTAATAAGGAATGCAAAGATTATATTACATTTACATGTAAAAGAAGAGATCGTTCTCCTGGTGCATGTAATGGATGTATCAAAAACAATAAATGCCATTATGATAAATATTACTATTACGCTGATATAGCAGATAAAGAGTACAAAATTACTCTATGCGAATCTCGTATGGGAATTAACGCAACAGTGAATCAAATCATAGAGCTTGGTAAAACAATTAAACCACTTTTAGAACAAGGCCTATCACCATACGCCATAATACAGATTCTTCCCGAAATAGGTCTAACAGAAAAGACATTATACACATATATAGAAAATGGTATCTTTCAAGCAGTTGGCATTTCTATCACTTGTTTAGATTTAAAACGACAAGTTAGGCGGAAACAAATGAAGAAAACAAAGGTTGGTTTTAAGCCTAGAAAAGACAAATCCTATCTTAAAGGCAGAACACATTCTGATTTAGAGGCATTCTTAGCGGAAAATCCTAACGCTACAATCGTTGAAATGGACACTGTATATAATGATGCGGTAAATGGTCCTTTTTTACAGACATTCAAATTTTTGAAATATGACTTATTAATCATTGTCTATCATGAGATAAAAGATTCACAGCATATGCGCAATGGCATACTATATCTAGAATTTATTTTAGGAACTGAAATATTCAATCGTGAAGTAATGGTAATCAAAACCGATAGAGGTTCTGAGTTTACACTTGGTGATGAAATTGAAATAAGAGAAGATGGTACAAGAAGAACGAGAATCTTCTATTGTGATCCTATGGCAAGTCAGCAGAAAGGCTCACTAGAAAATATACATATCATTGTAAGAGAGATATGCCCAAAGGGAACGGATCTTCGCGCATTAGGCCTTGTATCACAAAAACAAGCCAATATTATAAGTTCTCATATTGATTCTTACCCAAAAGAAAAACTGAATGGAAAATCATCCTTTCAGCTTCTTGAATTCCTTTGCCCCGATATGGCACAAAGACTTTATGATCACGGTCTAGCCAAAATAGAACCTGATCAAGTTACACTTAAGCCATACATATTAAAGGCAAAATAACGAGATAAGATAAAGATAGCAGCTATAGTCCTACCCATCATTAGAACCCTTACCAAAGTGGAATTATCTCATTCATTAAGAATTTAGATTTAATGCCACATGGTTTTCGTGCGCCTTATTCTTATCTCTTCTAACCATATTTTAACAATAACCAGATACTCCTTACAACAAAAACAGTGCGATATTTGTATATCAACACTGTATCTGTACAACTTGTTTCCACTTTTTTTATTCGCTTTTAGAAGTGGAATTTAAGTTTTCACTTGAGCTAATTTTTTTATCAGTTTCTTTAAATCAGATGCTTGATAGTGTACATGGTTTAGTGGTAATCCAAGTACTGATACTAAGTCTGTTAATGTAGTACTTCCTGTATATAGAGATTTGTAATATGCATTGAATTCATCCGTGAT
>JAFVFM010000244.1 GCA_017475415.1 Solobacterium sp. | reverse complement strand
TTCTCAACGTGGCGCTTCTAGCCCTCATCAAAATCCATTTGTGATATTGGCTGAAAAGGGTACACAGGAACTACAAGGTCAATGTTATGGTATGGCATTCTTATATAGTGGTTGTTTCTCGAGTGTAGTAGAGGGAGATGACTATGGTGGTACAAGAATGCTAATGGGTATTGCTACAGAAGATTTCGATTATCAATTGGAGGCAAAGGAAAGCTTCCAAGCACCAGAAGTCATGATGGCTTATAGTCATGAAGGCTTAAGTAAATTAAGTCAAATATTCCATAAGGCAATTAGTCATAATGTTTGCCGTGGTCCTTGGAAGAATAAGAGACGTCCAGTATTAATCAATAACTGGGAAGCTACCGGTCTACATTTTGATGGCAAAAAGATTATCCATATTGCCGAAAAAGCAGCTAGTTTAGGCGTAGAAATGATGGTTCTAGATGATGGCTGGTTTGGCAAAAGAGATGATGATTTTGCAGGCTTAGGCGATTGGCAAGTCAATACCAAAAAGCTAGGTTGCACAATGGGTGAATTAGCTACATCCATTCGTAATCTTGGTATGAAATTTGGTATATGGATTGAACCAGAAATGGTCAATGAAGATAGCGATTTATATCGCGCTCATCCAGATTGGGCATTACAAATACCAGGTATACAGCCAACCCTTGGCCGTAGTCAATTGGTATTAGATTTCTCTAGAGAAGAAGTTGTGGATTATATTTTAGAAGAAATTTGCAAGGTCTTCGATGAATGTAAACCTGAATATGTAAAGATGGATATGAATCGACCAATTTGGGATGTATATAGTGTAGTAGACACATACCAAAGAAGAGGGAAAATCTTACATCGCTATATACTTGGCGTATACCGCTTTATGGAAAAATTATTGGAGCGTTATCCGGATCTATTATTAGAAGGATGTGCTTCAGGTGGCGGCCGTTTTGATGCAGGTATGTTATATTATTGCCCTCAAATCTGGTGTAGCGATAATACAGACGCAATTGATCGTATTCGTATTCAATATGGTACAAGCTTTGCCTATCCATTACGTACTATGGGAGCACATGTATCACACGCACCGAATTATGATACAAGAAGAAGTGTGCCTTTCCATACTAGAGCAGTAGTTGCGATGGAAGGAACATTCGGTTACGAATTAGATTTGAATCATATTAGTGAAACAGAAGCAAATGAAGTACCTACGCAAATTGAAACATTCAAGAAGTATTGGGATTTATTACATAATGGAAACTATTATCGTTTAACAGATGTAAATAAAAACACCAAAGAAGCAGCTTGGATGATGGTGAATGAAGATAAGAGCGAGGCTTTATTCAATCTTGTCGTATTAGATGTAACAGGGAATCGCCCTAATCGTTTCGTGAAACTAGCAGGTTTAGATGAACGTGCATCTTATAAAAATGAATATGATGGTAAGGTGTATAGTGCTAATGCATTAATGAATGTAGGGCTACCTATTCCTAAAGTAGAGGTGAAGGATATCCCTTGGCCTTGTGATTTAGGAGAATATGAAGCATTACAAATTCATTTTACAAAAGTTTAAGTAAATAACTGACCAGTGCTCCAATAATCGTCAGAAGGAAAGAAAGGAGATCCGTTAGCTCGCGGTGCGATAGTGTGGAGACCTATCGTAAACCTAAAAATAGGGTGAATACATATATTGAGGAGTCAGTATGTATAGGGCTAAAAATATGTCAAGTTTAACACTTAAGAATATAAAAAAGGTATATCCATTTAGTGGAGACGAAGCTAAAAAGGATAAGAAAAAGAAAAAGGATGAAGAGGTAGTTGAAAAAAAGGCAAACTTACAAATTACAGATGAAGGCGTAGTGGCTGTGCAAGAATTCTCTTTGGATATTCAAGATAAAGAATTTATTGTATTAGTAGGGCCTTCTGGTTGTGGTAAATCTACAACCTTACGTATGATAGCAGGCTTAGAGGAAATATCTGCTGGTGAGCTTTATATTGGAGATAAGTTAGTAAATGAAGTTCCTCCAAAAGATAGAGATATCGCAATGGTATTCCAAAACTATGCTTTATATCCACATATGACGGTATTTGATAACTTAGCATTTGCCTTAAAGTTAAGACATTTACCAAAGGACGAGATTGAACAAAAGGTACGTGAGGCAGCGAATATATTGGATATTACACAATATTTAGATCGTAAACCTAAAGCACTTTCTGGTGGTCAAAGACAACGTGTAGCAATTGGTAGAGCGATTGTTCGTTCACCACAGGTTATGCTTATGGATGAGCCACTTTCTAACTTGGATGCGAAATTACGTAACCAAATGAGAGCAGAAATTATTAAATTACGTCAAAGAATTGATACAACATTTATTTATGTGACCCACGACCAAACGGAAGCGATGACTCTTGGGGATCGAATTGTCATTATGAAAGATGGCTTTATTCAACAAATAGGCACACCACAAGAAGTATTTAACCATCCTTACAATTTATTTGTATCGACCTTCATTGGTACACCACAAATGAATTTATTCCATGATGCGGAACTTGTAAAAGAAAATGGTAAATATGCAGTTAAATTAGGTGGTTATA
>JAFVFM010000243.1 GCA_017475415.1 Solobacterium sp. | reverse complement strand
GATAAGATAAAGGACAGCAGCTAAGTCTTTTGTGGTGAATTCAGCAATCGTACTACGATCAAAATCAGGAAAGAAAAAAGGAATAATGAGTAAAGCTAAACCAATAACAATTTCAATTAACATATACCATATCTGTCCTCGATAAAGGCTTTTACGATAACGATTTTGAAAGGCTGCATGAATATATTCATACCCCTTTTTATCCCCTTGTATAGCAGAATCATCTAAATTCTCTTGCATTTCCATTAGGCTAATAAAAGCGTACGTTCCCCCACCCGCAAAAGTATTAGCTTCTGCTATTGCATCTAAGGATAAATTATATTTAAATATGCGATGATAATTTGGCTTATGCAGTAAATAATCATATGCATATATTCCTAGTAAACTAACAATCATACTAATAATAAGCATTCCCATTTCACCAATATATAATTTAGTAAAGAATACTTGCATTGCACATAAGAAAAAGAATAAACCTAAGCCAAATGTAGTGAATAATATTCGATTTTCATTTGTGATTTTACACTCATTACGCATGATAAAGAAGAAATAAATCGCTTCCCCTATCAAATGTAATGATAAATACATTGCTAAATAGATAAGCATATGCCAATAAGGAATCGATGTAAATTTACTTACAAATAATAAAGCTATACCAAAATAAAGTGTTTCAAAAAAGAGATAGTGATGAAGTGTATATTTAACATAACGCATAGCCGGCATACGGTATAAACGCAAGAATAAATAATGCTTTTCCTCACTAAAATTGAATATACGCTTCACACATGCGCCAGCAATAGTTAAAAAGAAAAAGATATGCCCGAAAGTAGCTCTATCTTCCATTAATTCCATAAAGCTAACAATTAAACTTAAATAGAATACTTTCTTTAGGAAAGCATACAGATAACCTATGCTTCTTAAGGCTAAACTAATGCCTGATTTAGCTTCATATTCTCCTACTAAATCCGCATGAAAAAAACGTTTAAAAATAGGCGCATGACTTAAAAAATATAAGAATTGGTTTGCGCTTTTTGAAAAAGTAATGGTTTCTATATTTTGGAATAGATTACTCATTTTTAAGGATTTCCACTATCCTTTCTTCAAAATCTGCAGTATGAATCATATCGCTATCTACTAATTCCAGATTTCCTTGGTTTAGGATAACAATTTCATCACAAAGATTCGTCGCTAGTTCTAGAATATGCGTCGAAAATAATAATATATGATCATGTTTTAAAGACTTTAATATCTCTTTTATTTCGGAGGCAACAATTACATCAAAAGAAGTTAATGGTTCATCCAATAGTAAAACTTTAGGTTTTAAGATAAGATACATCAACATTTGTATCTTATTCTTCATTCCCATAGAATAATCTTTAATCAGTTTATGCTGATCACTTTCCTCTAAAGCTATCTGTTTAAAATAATCATCTATATTACCTGTTTCTTCTATTTGACATATTTCCATAAAGGATTTAATGAATTCATATCCTGTTAAAAATTCAGGTAATTTAGGTTCTGTTAATACTAACCCCACATTTAAATCACTCAATGCTTCTTGACTACCATCATCATGTTCTAGATAAATAGTTCCACTATCATAAGGAATTAAATCATCTAAACAACTAAAAAAAGTGGTTTTACCAGAACCATTTCTTCCTAATAAACCATATATTTTTCCTTCTTCAAAGGTAAAGGTTAAATCTTTTAATACTGGATTTTCATCATAAGACTTATTCAAATCTCTTACAACTAATTTCATATGCCTAATTTTCTCATATTTCCTATTCACTTTCAATTCATTGAAATGCCACACTATGATTTAAATAAACCAATGAAATAGCCTTCAATAGAATTAAACAATCGAGTAGGAGGAAATAAATAGGTTTCCTCCTATTTATTTCCGACCTCTCACACCACCGTACGTACCGTTCGGTATACGGCGGTTCAAAATTCAATAACTATGTACTAACTGGTAATGGTCTGCTAAGGAAAGCAGACCTTTCTTTTTGAGAACAGCGTTTGTCACTGTTCTTTGCATGATTCCACTTGAGGCGATAGCCATAATCCCTTTACGACTATTCGCATTCACATACGCCCAAAATGGATTCATTCCGAGCTTTCTGAG
>JAFVFM010000242.1 GCA_017475415.1 Solobacterium sp. | reverse complement strand
GACTTATATAGACTGTATACACGTTATGGGGAAGCTAAGGGTTGGAAGATACAAGTGATGGAAGCTTCTGAAAGTGAAGCTGGTGGTTTTTCACAAATTATCTTCTCTGTAAAAGGGGATGATGTTTATCATCATTTAAAATATGAATCTGGTGTACATCGTGTACAGCGTGTACCAAAGACAGAATCTCAAGGTAGAGTACATACATCTACTGCCACTGTTTTATGCCAACCAGAAGCCGAAGAAGCAGATATTGATATTGATGAAGCGAAAGATTTAACGATTGAAACACATCGTGCTTCTGGTGCTGGTGGACAACATATCAATAAAACAGATAGTGCTGTGCGTATTGTGCATATTCCAACAGGTATTACGGTAAATTGCCAAGAAGGACGTTCGCAAATAGAAAATAGAGAAACGGCATTACGCTTAATCCGTGCACGTGTATATGAAGAATATAAGCGGAAAAAGGATGAAGAAGAGGGTAAAATTCGTCGTGCGAAAATTGGTACAGGCGATCGCTCGGAAAAGATCCGTACATATAACTATCCACAAAACCGTGTTACAGATCATCGTATTAGTTTAACGATTACCCAATTAGATCGCATTATGGAAGGTAAACTAGATGTGGTAATAGATGGTTTATTGGAAGAAGAAGAAAGAAGAAAGCTAGAGGAAAACGAGTAGTGGAAACATTTCATCATCTAGTAAGAGAATATGAAAAAAAGTGTAAGAAAGCTGATGTACCGGAAGAAACGGTACTCGCTTTTTTAGTGGAGATAACACAACGTGAACGTTATGACTTATATGCACGTTATGAAGAAGAAATGCCAGAAGATGTGTATCAAGAATTCACTAGTGGTATGGAGCGTATTCTAAAGGGTGAACCTATGGCGCATGTACTTGGTTATTCGTGGTTTTATGGCTATAAGCTAATCGCCGATGATACTGTACTTATTCCTCGTTATGAAACAGAAGAATTATGCGCGAATGTATTAATGCGTATGGATGAATTATTTCCTGATGCAGAAACAATTGAATGTGTAGATGTAGGAACAGGCTCAGGAGCGATTGCGATTACTTTATGTAAAGAAGAAGAAAAAGTCAGAATGATGGCTAGCGATATTAGTGAAGAAGCTCTAGCTACAGCCAAAAAGAATGCAGAAAATAATGAGGCAAATATTTCTTTTTATCAAGGAGATATGCTTAAGCCTTTTGTGGAAAGGGGAGACCGCTTTGATGTGCTGGTTTGTAATCCGCCTTATATACCAGAAAATGAAGAAATGGAACATTCAGTAGTAGACTTTGAGCCAAATGTAGCTTTATTTGGGGGAAAGGATGGACTTAAATTCTATCGTTCTGTATTTGAAGATTGCCATAAGGTAATGAAAGAGAAATCATTTATGGCATTTGAAATGGGATGGAATCAAAAGGAAAAGATGGAAGCCTTAATTAAGGAGATTCTAGGTGAAGTACGCTATGAAATCGTTAAAGATATGAATGGCAAAGATCGCATGTTATTTGTATATTTTGGAAACTAAGCATACAATATTTAGCGAGAAATAGGTTTAAGGGAATAGATATGACAGAAGCAAAAACAAGAAAGAAATTATCAAAGACGGGCAAAAGGGTGATGGATATCATATTGGTAATCTCCCTACTTGTGGCAATCTTCTCTGGTTATAAACTCATTACTGGTTTACGTACTTATGAAGAAGCGAAGAAGGCTTATGGAACCATTCGTGATGAAGTAGTAGTGGTAAAAGATGTAGAAACGAGTGAAGATAATGCAGAACAAAAGCCTGCAGAAAGAGAAATCAACTGGGAAAAGCTTTGGGATGTAAGCAAAGATGTTGTAGGATGGATACATATGGATGATTCTTCTATAGATTATCCTGTAGTACATTATACAGATAATGATTATTACTTACGTCGTTTATTGGATGGTACATGGAATGATGCAGGTACAATCTTTGTGGAAGCAGAGAATAAAAAGAATTTTGAAGATCAGGTTACAGTCATCTATGGCCACCATATGTTGAATCAACCATATATGTTTAGAGAAATTGAAAGCTTTGGTGATCCTGCTTATTATGAAACACATAAGGTGATTGAATTTGAAACACCAGATAAAAAGTATTATTTATATCCTATAGCAGGTATTTATGAAACTGCTTATGCAGATTATGTAAAACAAAACTTTGAAAACGAAGATGAATGTAAGGCATATATAGATGACTTTGTATCACGTTCTACATTTAAGGGTGAGGAAACACTTCAACCTACAGATAAGATGGTAGTACTATCTACTTGTGAATATAAAGTGCATTCTGTAGATGGTAGATTTGCGTTATTAACGAAGCTTGTTGAAGCAAAAGAAGGAGAATAAAAATGTATACGATTGAAAGCCTCTATGATTTAGACCAAACTCTAGCGAAAGAGTATTTAAAACAATTCACTTATCCATGGGAGGCTCTAAAAGGAATTACAGAAATGATTATTTCCTTAGGCGAGTCTTTGGATAAAGAGGAGTATGAAGAAGTAAGTGAGCATGTTTGGATTCATAAAACAGCTACGGTATTTCCTTCAGCATATCTAGGTGCACCATGTATTATTGGTCCACGTACGGAAGTGCGTCATTGTGCATTTATTCGTGGGGCAGCTTTAGTGGGAGAAGATTGTGTTGTAGGGAATTCTTGTGAATTAAAGAATGTAATCTTATTCAATCATGTACAAACACCGCATTATAATTATGTAGGTGATTCCATCTTGGGTTATTTTTCTCATATGGGTGCTGGTTCTATTACTTCTAATGTAAAAAGTGATAAAGAATTAGTAATCGTAAAGGGACAAGATGAAAATTTAGAAACTGGTCTAAAGAAATTTGGAGCGATGATTGGTGACTATGTTGAAGTAGGTTGTAATTCAGTATTAAATCCAGGTACAGTCATTGGTAAAGATAGTCGTATCTATCCTACATCCTGTGTACGTGGTGTAGTACCTCACAAATCCATCTACAAAAACGATGGTACAATTATTGCGATTAAATAGTCGAAAGAAGGCATCTCTTTTTGGTAGAGGTGTTTTTTTATATAATTATTCTATGGAAAATAGATGGAAACGAGCTTTGTTTTATATGCTTCTTTTTATTGCTGCACTTTATACATCGACTCATATTATGGAAAGCGCAAGGCCTTTAGTGGATACGCTAATTCTAATATTTGTCATCGTGATCTTTTTCGTTTTGGAGAAGGTGAGCATCGATTATATTTATGTATTTCTTTTAAGGAAATATGGCGCAGATATATTCTTATATGAAATATTCAATAAATTGTATATTGATGGGGAATGGATATCCTTCTTTGATTGGATGTATTTTACGAATAATGAGAATATAGTGATTTGGTTTCATGAAGATATGAAACAAATTAACCTTAAGATAAAAAGAATATCAGAATCTATATTTTGGCTTTTCTTTTTGATTTGCATAATCTTATTAATATGGAAATGTAATTATTACATAATCGTTATTTTGGTTTTGTATCTACTTTTTTTATCAAGAAGAAAACATTCTGTAGATACAATAAAATTAAAACAATATTACAAAGACTTGATACATATTTTGAGAAATAATGAAGCCGATAAAGAATATATGCGAAACATAAAAGACAAGATAATAGAGTCAATTAACGAGAATGATGATATACAAATATTGTTATATTTATTATTGGGTGGAATCAAGAAAGAATATGATGCAGAAGTGTTAGCTGTGGTGCGTAATCTTGATGCGAAAAAAGAAGAATTAGGCGTGGATAGGCATTTGTTTAATAGTATTTATTTTGTGGCATATTATATGATGTTACAAAATAAGAGTGATTTATTACCATACTGTAAAGTACTGATAGCAGATAACTTTGATGAAACAATTATTTCAGATATTTTAGATAAACAAATTCTTCCTGTTCATTTGAAGTTGCATAATCTTTTGCTTGAAAGATATGCTAACAACATATAAGGAATACTTTTATACAAAATTGTTTATTGAGTGTTCCCATTAACTACAGAAATTATATAGAGAATAGTTTAATATTGTATTATTAAGGAAAAGTGAAATAGGGAATCTGTATATCTATATAATCTGACAATAATACTACTATGAACAAACGATTCTATAAGTAAGTTTGTATGAAGGATAAAAGATAGAAGGAGGAAAGAATGATATGAATATACGAATCATGAAAATGATTTCTGCATTATTAGTCGCTATTCGCAATATAATCAGTTGGTATTTTAAAAATAACACAATAGATATGCAAG
>JAFVFM010000241.1 GCA_017475415.1 Solobacterium sp. | reverse complement strand
AAAGACAAATTCATACTGCTCTTTTATTGGGTGGTGGCATGTATACCATTCCTATGCATATTCATAAATACCATCCTGAAGTAGAAATGGATGTTATAGAGATTGATGAAAGCACATTACAGATAGCGAAGGATTTCTTTTATTATAAAGACTGTGATCAAATCCACATCCATTTTGATGATGCCATGCATTATATACAACACGCCAAGAAACAATATGATTTTATTTTCTGTGATGTATATGATGGCATTTATATACCAGAAGCTTTTTTAAATCTTTCTACTATACAAATCATACATACCCTTTTGCATAAAGATGGTATCTATGCCATAAATATTCCAGGACCTTTACAATATACAAAACAAAGTGAATTATATAGCTTTGTAAAAAAAGTGAAATCTATCTTTTCTCATGTCTATCTCAAAGCAGCCATAAGTCCAAACCAAAAAACAAAATTCATCAATTATGTTTTATATGCAAGTGATGCACCATTAACCCTAAATAATCTAATCGAAGATCAAGGTTGATGGCTTTCAATAAACCATTTGTCTTTCTCAAAAAAGATATTCCTTTGCCTTCCTTCAATTAGACAAGAAAAGCGCAAGCCACAACCACCTACTTCCGATGCCCTTCTTTGTTTATTGAGTATCTTATCAATTTTATAACGACGTCCATCTTCCCAACATACAAATAAAGGAATCAATTCACCATTTTTTCTTTGCCGTACAATCACATCTATATACCTTTTATATAATTGCATATTACCCTCTTCTACTGTGATTATAGGATGTAATGTTGCAAATATCAATATATTTTGCAACAAATTATTGAAATATAAAGATTTATGCACTATACTAATGCTGAGGTAAAAGATGAATTTAAAAACGATTATTCAAGATTACAAAACAAAAACAGGAATAAGTGATAGTGAGATTGCACGCAAATTAGGCATAACGCGCTCAACAGTATCCCGTTGGGCTAATGGTGATAGTAAAAATGTCTCTTCCAAGGCTTTAGAGAAGCTATCCAATCTTGTTGGCTATAATGTAGAGCCTATTTTAAAAGGCATGAATACAACCATTAAATTACCTATCCTAGGCTATGTAAAAGGTGGCTATAACCTATTTGCAGAAGAAAACTATATAGGTGTAGAAGATGCCTCTTTAAAAGATTGCCAAGAAGGTGATTATTATTTACAAGTGGAAGGGAATTCTATGTCTGGCATTGGCATTATGGATGGCTCACTTGTTTTAGTTCACCAAACAAATGCTATCCAAAATGGTGATATCGCTGTCATCTTAATTGGTGAAGAAGTTACCGTAAAGAAAGTACGCTTTAAAGAAAAGATGTTAATTTTAGAAGCCGCGAATCCCGATGTAGAAAATCGTTATTTCAGCACCCAAGAAGTAAAAGACCTTCCCGTTAAAATATTAGGGAAAGTCTTATCTTCAAAAACATATTTCTAAAGAAGGTTTAGCCTTCTTTTTTGATTACCCCTGCACCATCTGGTTTTTTAGTACCACAATCAATGCAGAAGTTTCCTTCATTTTCCTTTCCACATTGTGGGCAATACCAAGCAAGCTTTCTTTCTTTACCACAATTCATACAGAATTTACCACCACGATTGATGGTTTTACATTCTACACACTCCCACTCATCTTCCTTCTTTTCTTCTGCTTCTAAATATACAGGTTCTAAATCCACAAGATCATCGAATTTCTTATCTGGCATAAGAAGATTAGCCATTGCCTTAGCTGTATTCTTTAAACGAATATATTTTTCCTCTTGTTTAGATGTAGGTGCACTACCATCTTCAACAGGAATTTCAATTTCTGAAAAATAAGGCGAGTCTACGAATAGCTTTACCAAAAAAGAATAGGCATATTCATAACGAGGAGGATTATAACTTTGTTTTTCTTCTTCATCTTGGAAGATTTCTTCTTTATCCTCATCGCATTCTATTTGTACATCCTTAACTTGAGCTAGGCTAATCATATCTGGATTGCCTTTCGAAAAATCATCATAGCGACTAATGACAAATTTCTTTTGTGCACTATCTAGATAGATTTTCTTATCTATACCAACAATTTTATCCGGTTTTAAGAAACGTAAGGCTTCTTCGTTATCACTACGATATTGAAGTTGTTGTTGTATTTCTACAACTGTGCTATGCCTACGTTCACTAAAAAATGGAGATAATTTAGATGCACAATCCTTACACATATTGCCATCTTCTAATTTGCGATTACCAAATAAACCAATATCCTTCCCACAAATACTGCATTGCTTCTTATCGAATAAACCCATATCACCCTCCTATTTCATATAAATAATGATATAAAGCACCTACTAAATTTGCTTCTGAACTAAATTCACACGCAACAATTTCTGGCAGTATTACAGCAGAAAAAGGTGCTATAGATACAAATTGTTTTTGCATTTGTTCCTTTAAACAAGTAAATAATAGTTCTTGTTTGCTAATCCCTCCACCTATCGCTATACGTTCTACATCAATGATTGCCTGCAAAGAATATATGGCAATGGCTAAATCTCTACAATATTGTTCAATACAAGCTTTAGCCTCCACTTCATGCGCATTCGCTCTTTCAAATAAAATTCTTCCATTCATTGTTTCAGGATCTTCATTTTTCATCATGGCATATTTCATACATAAGCTTTTTACTGAGCCTAATGTAGCCCATAATTTAGCCTGAAAAAAGCCCTCACTAATATCATAACCAGCTTCAAAATCAGCCGACACAAAGGAGAATTCACCAGCTGAAAAATGCCTTCCTCGATAAAGTTGATGATGGATGATTAATGCACCACCTACCCCTGTTCCTAAGGTAAGCACTGCACCATGTTCTACATCCTTCATACTGCCTTTCCATAGTTCTGCTAAAGCTGCAGCCTTACCATCATTTTCCAAAGAGAAAGGTAAAGGTATTCTTTCTTTCAAGGCTTCTTGTATATTGAATTCAGAAATATACGTTAAAGAACCTCCTGTAAAGAAATAGCCTTTAGAACTATCGATTCTGCCTGGTGCAGACATCACAAAAGCTTTTGGATCATCTTTCTCATACAATGCATAAATTAATTGAAGTGTATCCAAAAAGACCTCTAAAGATTCATATGGCGTAGGCAAGTCACCTTGTTTAATTAGATTACCTTCTTCATCTAATAAAGCATGTTTGATTGCCGTACCACCAACATCTACCGCAATATAATGATTCATACTAAACCTCGTTTTATTCCTTACCTAAATTATAAACAAAACATGATTCATTTGGATATGGTTAAAGTATATATTTTCCCTTAAAACATGATAAAATCCATTTAGTTAGGAGAAGATACTATGAGTGAAATTTATAATCAATGTTTAGCCTCTGCAAACTATATTAAAAATATCATTGATGCAGAAGGCGCAATTGGAATTGTATTAGGTTCTGGTTTAGGTGAATTAGCGAATGAGATTGAAAATCCAACAATCATTAATTATGCAGACATTCCAAATTTCCCTACGACAACTGTAGCTGGCCATGATGGTAAATTGATTTTTGGTACCATTAACCAAACTAAAGTATTATGCATGAAAGGAAGATTTCATTATTATGAAGGCCATACGATGAATACGGTAGTATTACCTGTTCGTGTAATGAAAGTATTAGGCATAAAAGCCTTAATTCTAACCAATGCTGCAGGTGGTGTTAACCGCACATTTAAACCAGGCACATTAATGTTGATTGATGACTTCATTAATTTTATGGGAGATAACCCTTTAGTAGGTCAAAATATTGATGAATTTGGACCAAGATTTCCAGATATGACTTATGCCATTAATAAAGACTATTCAATGGTCGCTAAAGAAGTCGCTAGTGACTTAGGTATCGACTTACGTAATGGTGTATATATGGGCTTTAAGGGGCCAAATTATGAATCCCCTGCTGAAATCCATATGGCAGAAGTCGTTGGTGCTTCTGCAGTAGGTATGTCTACAGTACCAGAAATCATCGCTGCTAGACATTGTGATTTGCCAGTTATTGGTATATCTTGTATTACCAATTTAGCTGCTGGTATAACAGGCGAAGCCTTAAGCCATGAAGAAGTACAAGAAGCAGCCGATATGGTAAAAGAAGATTTCAAAAAGCTAGTTAAAGCTATCGTTAATCGTATTGGATAAAAAGAAAAAGTCCCACTATATAAGAACTAAAGGGGTAAGTTCTATAATAGTAGGACTTTTCTTTATGCATTTACTGTTTCTAAATATTTCGCTTCTTGATATGGTCTAAATAATAAATATAAGAAGCCTGCAACAATCGCGATGGCGATTATTGCACCAAAGATATTGAGATTACCAGTAAAGATAGACCCAATTTGATAGATCACAAAAGATACGCCATAAGCTAATAGTGTTTGATAACCAATCGCAAACCAAGTCCATTTCGCATTATTCATTTCTCTACGAATTGCCCCTATTGCCGCAAAACATGGCGCGCATAATAGATTGAATGCTAAGAAGCTATAACCAGCTAATTTTGTTAAACCTTCAAAGTCTAATACACCAAATACACCAACAACTTCTTCTTTTGCGACTAGACCCATTATTGTAGCGATAGTTGCTTTAATCGTATCGAATCCTAATGGGGCAAAAATCCATTTCACAGCGTTACCAATCATACCTAAATAAGATTCTTCTAATTCCATTTCTGAATTCCATCCCTGTGGACCAAAGGTTGAACCTGCCCAAACGATGATGGAGGATAAAAGAATAACCGTACCTGCCTTTTTGATGAAAGACCAGCCTCTTTCCCAAGTAGAACGCAATACATTTGTGATTGTTGGCCAATGGTATGCAGGTAATTCCATAACGAATGGTGCTGGGTCACCCGCAAACATCTTTGTCTTCTTTAAAACAATACCGGATAAAACAATCGCTGCCATACCTAAGAAATACGCAGACCATGCAACAAGCGCTGAGCCATCAAATAAGGCTGTAGAAATCATCGCAATAATTGGTAATTTTGCACCACAAGGAATAAATGTTGTTGTCATAATGGTCATACGACGATCTCTTTCATTTTCAATCGTACGGCTAGCCATAACACCCGGAACACCACAACCTGTACCAATTAATACAGGAATGAAGCTCTTACCAGATAAACCAAAACGACGGAAGATTCTATCCATAACGAAGGCTATTCTAGCCATATAGCCACAACCTTCTAAGAAAGCTAAGAATAAGAAGAGGATTAACATTTGTGGTACGAAGCCTAATACTGCACCAACTCCTCCAACAATACCATCTAATACTAAACTTTTTACTAAATCATTTACGCCTAATGAATCTAAGAATTCTTCTATATAAACAGGAATACCTTTTACCCATCCTGAATATTCACTTGGATCAGGTACTTCTTCTAATACTGCATCTACTTCTTCACTAATGCTATATTCGCCATTAAACTTTTCATCTAATTCACTACCATAGAATTCATATGCCTCATCAAAAGCACCATAGTCTTCATCTTCAATAGCACCTAATATTTCTGAAGCACCTGGAACACCTTTTTCTACAGCAGCACTAACCTTTGTGCTAATTTCATCTACGAAGATATTTTCTTGGTAATATTTTGTCATATCTTCATCATATTCTTGCGCACCCTTAGCACCAATAAAGAAATAGCCATCACCAAATAAACCATCATTCGTCCAATCGGTTACAGTTGCCCCTAATGTACTTACAGAAACATAATAAACAAGAAACATAACCAGAGCGAAGATTGGTAAGGCAAGCCACCTATTGGTTACAATACGGTCAATCTTATCACTTTGTGTTAACTTTTCTTCTATAAGTTGTTTATTGTTT
>JAFVFM010000240.1 GCA_017475415.1 Solobacterium sp. | reverse complement strand
TAAAATCTTTTCATATTTATTCATCACATCATAAATAATATTTTGTACTTGATCTACATCAGCACCACGCTCACAAGTAATTACCATATCTACTCTACGTGTAGCATTAGCTGTATAGTTATCTACATTTGCATTCATTAATGAACCATTAGGAACAGTAATACGACGATTATCTGTTGTATCCAATACGGTATAGAATAATGTGATTTCTTTTACAATACCTACTGCCCCAGCTGCTTCTACTAAGTCACCTACTTTAAATGGCTTAAAGATCATCAACATGATACCACCAGCTAAGTTACCTAGAGCCCCTTGTAATGCCATACCTACTGCTAAACCAGCAGATGCAAGTACAGCGATAACACTAGCCATCGGAATGCCTAATACGCTAATAATAGAAATAATTAAGATGATATAGAGTAGTGCTTTAATCGCACTCATCGCAAAACTGAATACAGATGCATCTAGCTCCTTTAACGCTTTGAGATTACCTACCATCTTAAGGATCTTCTTAATGATAAAGCTTCCAATTAGATAAACCAGTAATGCAACTAAAATCTTTCCCCCTGCTTCGGTGCCGAGTTCGACAGCCTTTTCTAAAAATTTTTCCATATTTATCCTCTCCTTTTTATGAAAAAGGGGCTATAGCCCCCACTTTCTTCTATTATAGCATCAATTCCACAATGCCCATACAATCTTTGTATCAAAATGTTGTTCTTCAAAGCCAATTAATTGAATGATTTTTTCTTTATCAATTCGATCTAGCGGCGAAGAAACAATTAACCGAGATAAATGCTCATCTTTGCGATAGACTACACCAATCACAACACCTTCAAATTCTTCTAAAGGTTCTTGTGGTCCGATAACATAGGCATCTATAACATCGCCATCTATATCATAAAGAACATACCCACAATTGATTGGATAATATACATTCTCACGTATAGGATGCATACTACCATATGGATGATCAATATATACCTTCACATTTTTACCAAGCATTTCATCTTGTAAAAAACATTCCGCTTTAACTAAACCATCCTTGTTTTCAATCAATACAAATTCTTCCTTTTCTAATATAGGTAATGCTTCTTCTGCTAATTGACAAGTAAGTTTAGCGATTCCCTTATGTAGAGCTTCTTCTTTTAACTTTTGTAAGAGAAGACTAGCTACCACTGTCGCTTCGTAAGCCATATAAACAATGGCATAATCCTCTTTTTGATAAAGAAGAATTCCTTCTACTTCATCCTTTTTGGCATACAAGACAAAATGTTGATTAAGATATTCTTCACTTAAGCGTTCAATTAATTCTTGAGCAACTTTATTCTTTAAAGAAGAAATCAAATATGCCTTAGCTTCCTCATCTTGTTTTTTGACAATTGTATAATCCATTATAGTTCTAGTTCCCTATCATATAATGGCACGGCATCTTGAATCACATCATGCATCATTTTATCACTAACAAATTCCACTTCCGTATTCATTGTTTCCCCAACAATTTCAATCGTCTTTTCTAAAATGTTCGTTAATATCTTACGATCTTTACTATCGGCTTCCACAAAGAAAATCATTGAAGAAGATATACCTGTAATTTTTTCTTTCATCCAAACACGAGATACTTCTGGTAATGTTATACAATAATCATATACCGCATTTACTAGTTTTGTAGGATAGACTGCAGGTTCAACATAACGTGCAGGCCCTGCTTCTTTTTTTACAGGAGCTTCCATCATCGGAATTCTGCCACTCGCTAACATGAGGGCT
>JAFVFM010000239.1 GCA_017475415.1 Solobacterium sp. | reverse complement strand
AAGCGCATTAATCCACCTGTTAAAACAATCGCATCGACCTTTCCCTTTAATACCGTAGCCATACTACCAATAGCTTTACATACTTGATAGATCATCGCTTCCCAGATTAAAGATGCATAGGTATCCCCCTCTTCTACTAAAGCATGTATCGTATCTGAATTCGATGTACCAAAATGTGAAGATAAGCCACCTGTTTGCGAACATAGGCTTTTGATTTCTTCTTTTGGTTTATCCCATAAATAGGTAGAGACATCTGTAATGGCTAAAGAGCCCATACGGGTTGGGGTAAATGGTCCATCTCCTCCACCACCATCATTGCCATCAATCATCTTTCCTTTTTCATGTGCTGTAATGGTAATACCGCCATCAATATGACAAACGATCATATTACAAGATTCATATGGCTTACCTGATACTTTAGCATGTGCATAGGCTGCAGCCTTTAAATTTAAGGCATGACATATAGCCCTTCTATATATACCCTTAACTCCTGTTATACGTGCCACCTTTTGGTATTCATCAACAACAGGTGGATCGACTGTTAAAAATAAGCCACCATATTTTTCATGAATACTTTTACCCATTTGTACACCTAGCATAGAAGAATGATATAAATTCCCTTTATTCTCTTTTACATCTTCTATCATTCTTTCATCCACTTCATAACAGCCACCTTCTAATGGATAACAACCACCACCTCTTGCGACAATCGCATCTACATTTTCTAAATCAATTTGATTCTTTTCCATAAAATCATAGACTACAGCTAAACGATACTCTAATTGATCATTGATGGTTTTGAATTCTTTTAGACGACTAGAATCATGAAATACATCTGTTTCAAATAGACATTCATCATCCATAAATAAGGCTACTTTCGTTGATGTTGAGCCAGGATTAATCACAAATATTTTTTTCTTCATACTTCACTTCTTTCTTTGAACATACTAACACATTCTCATGTTATACTAAAAGTAGTAAATTTGGAGGAAATAATCATATGTCAACAGCACATAATAACGCCGAAAAAGGCCAAATCGCAAAGACAGTACTTATGCCTGGCGATCCACTTCGTGCAAAATTCATTGCCGAAAAGTTTTTAGACGACGCTAAACTAGTCAATAGCGTACGTGGTATTAACGGTTATACAGGTACCTATAAAGGTAAACCAGTAACCGTAATGGCATCTGGTATGGGTATGCCTAGTATTGGTATATATTCCTATGAATTATTTAAATTCTATGATGTAGAAAATATTATCCGTATTGGCTCTGCAGGATGTTATGTACCAGAATTAAAAGTATTCGATGTTGTATTAGCTACAGCGGCTTATTCTGAATCTTCTTACGCTAAAACACAATGTGGTTATGAAGAAGACATAACTTACCCTAGTGAAGACTTAAATGCGAAGATTAAAAAATCTGCTGAAGATTTAGGAATTACTTTACATGAAGGTACAATTCATAGCTCTGATGTATTCTATCGTCAAAGCTCAGATTATTTAAAAGTTGTAGTAGAGGAAAAACATTGTTTAGCTGTAGAAATGGAAAGCTTTGCCCTATTCTCTAATGCGAAAGTATTAGGTAAGAATGCTGCATGTTTATTAACCATATCTGATAGCTTTGTCACACATGAAGAAACAACTCCAGAAGAGCGTGAACAACATTTCACAGAAATGATGGAAATCGCTTTAAATGCAGCTATTGCTGAATAAAAAAAGAAGCATATTACTTCAAGGCCTCAAAACCTTCACGGTAATATGCTTTTAATTCGTCTATTTCTTCATCTGTCATCTTGCGCTCATGTGCATCATGACCACTCACTGTATATTCATGTTCATATACCACTTCCCCCTTTTTCACAAAGAAGACATGTGGTGTATATAAATGCTTGATGCCATCTTTATCTAAACGTAAATAATCCCCTATTTTCTCTACTAATTCATCATAATGATCAATATCGATATTCGATTTCCATTCTTCTTTTTTTCTTGTATTTACATAGAGTACATTTTGTTTATATTCTTTCGCTACTTCATTTAATACAGGTAAGGCTTCTTCACACCACGGACAATTGCCAAAGCCAAAATAGACACAAAAGCTTTCCTTAGCATCCATTTTCTTTACCACATCTAAGGCATCACTTTCTAAAAAGACATGTTGTTCATCATGGAAGTCATCATAGCCATTTAATTCAGCTTTTTGCGCACCACCACAAGCTATAACGAACAAACAAAAAAAGATTACTATTAATTTCTTCATAAATAAATTTTACGGCGGAAACCCACTTGCTTTAGCAGGTGGGAAGAGCCGCTTTCTCCTTTCCGAAATATATAGTTCGTAATATACTATGCTTACAGAGAAAACCGTTGGGTGACAGTCGTCACTGAAGGCACTCTTTGATCATTGACAAGTTAAGATATGAGGTTTTTCCAACTAATCACTTGGAATGTAAAATCTTAAGTGCTGAAAGAACTTTTAACTGCAAGCATGGGAATTAAGTACCGTTGCAGTTGTAAGAGAGCATGTCTCTTTT
>JAFVFM010000238.1 GCA_017475415.1 Solobacterium sp. | reverse complement strand
ACACCATTCATTTATATCTCTGGATATTTTGATAACTATATTAGTGAATAAGGAGAAGAAATATGACGATTAGAACAAGATTTGCCCCAAGCCCTACTGGCTATATGCATATTGGTAACTTACGTACTGCTTTATATGCATATTTAGTCGCAAAAAAAGACCCAAACGGCGTCTTTATTATGCGTATAGAAGACACTGACCAAGGTAGATTAGTTGAAGGTGCTACAGATATCATCTTCGATACGATGAAAGATTGTGGCTTACAACATGATGAAGGACCAGATGTAGGTGGTGAATATGGTCCTTATGTACAATCTGACCGTGTAAAAGATGGTCTATATATGGAATATGCGAAAAAACTCATTCACCGTCATGGTGCTCATTATTGTTTCTGTGATCAAGAAATGATAGATACACAACGCGAACTACAAGAAGCACGTGGTGAAAGTTTTAAATTTGACGATCCATGTAAAGCCTTATCTATTGAAGAAGCAGAAAAAAGAACTGAAAATGGCGAAGCCTTCGTTATTCGACAGACTATACCAACAGAAGGTACAACTAGCTTCGATGATGAAGTATTTGGAAGAATCACTGTAGATAATACTACTCTTGATGAACAAATTCTCATGAAGAGTGACGGCTTCCCTACTTATAACTTCGCTAATGTTATTGATGATCATTTAATGGGTATTACAGATGTTGTTCGTGGTATGGAATACTTATCTTCTACACCTAAATACAATCTAATCTACGAAGCATTTGACTGGGATATTCCACGTTATATTCATTGCCCACCTGTAATGAAGAACGAACATGAAAAGCTTTCTAAACGTAATGGTGACGCATCTTATCAAGATTTAGTAGCTAAAGGTTATTTACCTCAAGCTATACTCAATTACATTGCTTTATTAGGTTGGTCTCCTGAAGAAGATAAAGAAATCTTTACTTTAGACGAGTTAGTTCAAGCCTTCAATGTAAAGCATATTGGTACAAGTGGAGCAATATTCGATATCGATAAATTAACATGGTTAAATGGTATGTGGCTAAGAAATATGCCTATAGACGAATATCATTCATTAATCGAACCATATATCGCTTCTGCTGTTAAAGGTAATTATGATCATGTTAAGATTGCTAAAATCGTTCAACAAAGAGCGAATACTTTAGTAGAAATACCAGAAATGCTAGGTTTCTTCGATCATTTCGAAACATTTGATAAAGATTTATATAATAACAAGAAAATGAAGACAAACCCAGAAATATCCTTAATTAGCTTAAAAGCAGCAAAAGAGGTATTGGAACAATTAAATGATTATTCAGAAGAAAGCTTACATGAAGAATTATTAAAATTACCAGAAAAGCTAGAAATGAAAAATGGTCAGGTGTTATTCCCTATCCGTCTCGCTATTACAGGCCAACAATTCACACCAGGTGGTGCAATTGAAATTGCCTCTATATTAGGTAAGGAAGAAACACTTAACCGTTTAGAACAATCTATCGAACATTTAGAGAAAGAATTGGCATAATAACCAATTCTTTTTTTAACACATATATATTGAAAAAGGGTCTAGCCCCTATCAGTTTCTCTGATTGAGCTAAACCCTTTTTTTAGCGAATTAACTATTATTCTTCAACTTCTCTTTTCCTTAAGATGAAGAGTATAGCCATAGCTATTAATGAACCTGCAAATGTCATTCCCCAAATACATGTATTTAATCCATCAGATGTATCAGGAGTTGGACGGTCTGGAGTAATTGGTAAATATGGTTTATTTGGTTGAGATGGTTCATTTGGACGATTTGGAATAGAAGGCTTATCCGGTGTAGTTGGAGTTGTTGGTTGGTCTGGTGTGTCAGGATTTGGTTTATCTGGTTGATCAGGTGTTACTGGTTCATTT
>JAFVFM010000022.1 GCA_017475415.1 Solobacterium sp. | reverse complement strand
TGTATATTCAAAATGTATATGACGACCATCTTCCTTCTTTTCTATTGTTACAGGTAAGAAATTCGATAAACCAATAAAATTCGAAACAAAGCGATTCGAAGGTCTTTGGTAAATACGTGAAGGAATATCAATCTGTTGGATAACCCCATTATTCATAACCGCAATACGATCAGAAACTGCTAAAGCTTCTTCTTGATCATGTGTTACATATACCGTAGTAATGCCAATTTCCTTTTGTATATTCTTAATCGCATTACGCATTTCCACGCGCAATTTCGCATCCAAATTAGATAAAGGTTCATCCATTAAAAGCACTTGAGGCTCAATAACAATCGCACGTGCTAAAGCAACGCGTTGTTGTTGGCCACCAGATAACTTAGCTGGCATTCTATCTTTTAAATGATCAATCTTTACAATTTTTAAAATATCATTTACTTTTCTATCGATTTCATCCTTAGGTAATTTACGATTACGTAAACCAAAGGCTACATTGTCATAAACATTCATATGTGGAAATACAGCATAGTTTTGGAATACCATACCTATATTCCTCTTATTCGTTGGAATGTCATTGATGACTTGATCACCAATTTTAAAAGTACCTCCTTCAATGGTATTAAAACCAATGATCATTCTTAATAATGTTGTTTTACCACAACCAGAAGGTCCTAATAAGGTAAAGAATTCACCAGGTTTAATTTCTAAATTTAAACCATCAATTATGGTATCTTTACCAAAGCGTTTTATTGCATTTTCAATTGAAATTGATACACCCATTTTTCATCCTCTCTTTTTCTAGAAAATAAGAGGCCAACAGCCAATGCTGATGACCCCCTTTAAACATAAATACTGTATAAATTATTGCATTGAATTTTCTAAATATTCTGTATATTTTTCTGTAACTTCACTCTTATGTTCTTGAACCCATTTATCGTCATAGGTTTCACATCTCTTAATTTCATCCCATGGCTTTAAGTATTCATTTAACTTAGCACTTTGACGTAATGGACGAACAGTTAGATTTTCACCTACATAACTTTGACACTTATCAGAAATCATATAGTCAACGAATTTCTTTGCGTTTTCTAGATTTGGTGCACCCTTAATAATGGATACAGACATACCTGGGAATAATGCACCTTCTTCTGGGAATACTACACGTACATTTACACCTTGTCTAACATAATCCGCAACAGGATCTTCCCAAATCAAACCAACTGTATATTCGCCTTCTGCTACACCTTTATATACCTTAGAAGAGCTATCTAAAGCTACACCATCTAAGTTAGCGATGAATTTTTCTACCCAATCCCAAGCCTTATCGCTCATTGGATCACCTTCACCCATGTCATATAATGCAGCAATTAAGCATTGGAATGCACTAGAAGAATTTACTGGATCACCATAAGCGATCTTACCTTTTAATTCAGGATTCAATAAATCTTGGAAACCTTCAATCTTAATATCCCCTGCTAATTCATTGTTTACAATGAATACTGTAGGATCACAGAAGGCATTTGTGAAATAACCAGATTCATTCTTATAGAGTAATTCGCCATCTTCTGGTGATACATATTTTTCAAATAAATCTACATATTCAGAATATTGTGCTTCTGAGCCAGCCCATAAGATATCACCTTGTGGGTTTTGTGCTTCAGATTGTACTCTTTTAATTACTTCGCCAGTAGAACCAGTAACGATTTCTACTTTAATACCCGTATCAGCTTGGAAGTTTTCAATAACAGCATTATTTAAGCTTTCTGCACGAGCTGTATAAACAACTAATGTGTCGCTTTCTGAGCTTGTTGTTTCTTCTTGTTTTGTTTCCTCTTTTGTTTCTTCCTGTTTTGTCTCCTGTTTTGTCTCCTCTTTTGTTTCTTCTTTTGCGCTATTATTATTCGCTGCCGGTTGCCCACAACCCACTAATAATAAAGCGGCTAATGATAAAGTGAATAATTTTTTCATAATTTTTAACCCTCCTAGAAAAAATGTAAGCCTTTACATAAAGTATAAGTAGAGAAAGAAAAGAAAAAAATCCGAAAAAACAAAAATTTAGTCGTATTATTTCAAACACTTCCTTTTATTGTTTGTAGATTAAACATGCTATAATACAAAAACGAAAGAAGAATATATGGCACTAGATGGAATTGTATTATACAAATTAGTAGAAGAATTAAAAGTAGCTTTCCCTTTACGTATACAGAAAATCTATGAAATTTCTAATACTGAGATACTCTTTCAAACACATGGTAATTCCGGTAAACAACAGCTATTGATTTCTTGCCATTCTGTATATAATCGCATACTCTTTTCAAAAAGAAATTATCCTACACCTAGCGAACCTAAGACCTTTGTTATGTTATTAAGGAAATATTTAGAAGGCGCAATAATGGAAAGTATCGAACAATTTGGTTTAGATCGATGGTTATGCATATCTATTCGCCGTACAAATAATTTAGGAGATAAAGAATATCTTAAATTATATGTAGAATTAATGGGTAAATATGCCAATATTATTTTAGTGAATGCAGAAGGAAAGATAATCGATGCCTTAAAACGTATACCACCATTTGAAAACAATCGTCGTATTGTTCATCCAGGTGCTACCTTTATACCAACAGATCCACAAGAAAAAAAGAATCCTTTCCTTGAACAAACTATAGATAAAGA
>JAFVFM010000237.1 GCA_017475415.1 Solobacterium sp. | reverse complement strand
TATCTGGCTTTTTCTCCATAACAAATCTCCTATATTAATCTTCTTCTGTTAAATTAGTTCCCTTCTCATTTCTCTTAGCTAAGGCAATTAAAAGAGGAATACCAATAATAATTAATACAGCACAATTTGATACCGAACCTGCTAATGACTGTAAGAACGTAATTTCTAATTCAGAGCTATATAAAATAGCTGAGAAAATAGGAGTTACAATACCAAAGGCTACAGCATTACCTAAGATACAGATAACTGAATAAATAATCATCTGTTTAACAGTGAAAATACCTTCATCGATCTTAGCTCCATACACTGGTAATAAACCAACGCAGAAACCTAAAACAAAGTTACCAATAGACCAATCGAACCAGAATCCCCATCCTCCGATTAAATCGGCAATCACATTACCAACACCAGCAGCTACAGCAGCAGGTAATGGGCCAAACAAGGCACCAACAATAACTGGTACAATCATAGCCATAGTTAATGATGTGTTTGTGAATACACGGACTGAACCATAGTTCATCAATACACCAAACAGTGCCGCACCAATAGCAACACCAACGATTGTCTTGGTATTCCAATTACCAAGCAAAGTCGCAAATAAATTCTTTTCTTCCATAAACAAAATTCTCCTCCCTTTGTTTATAGGGTATCCAAAATCTTTCGGGGTATGAAACTTTCGGGGTCTACTTTCGGGGGCAATTAAATCGCTATATAAAAATTGAGCAGGGACAACATTAGTTATCTCTGCTCTTTCTCCTACTATATAATTAAGTTGCTAGACAAAATTATATATTATGCAGGAGGTGTGATTAACACATGTACAATGATATCATGAATTTTCTAGATATTGAAGACGATAGCCTTGAAATAACCGGAATATACGTTGAAGGTGATTATAAAATCATCAAAGTAAAACAGAGAGTGAAGAAGATTAATTGTCCTATTTGTGGAAATAGAATGTATTCTAAAGGATTGGAAGAAAGAACACTAGAGCATCCCATTCTAAATGATGGATTTAAAGTTAGAGTGTTGTTTACTCAAAGACGCTTACAATGTTCTGCTCCCTATTGTAGCCACAGAATGAACCAACCATCAAATATAGTTGGTAAATACAAACAACATACATTGAAAGCGGAACTAATAATTATGGATAAATTTCGTGATTTGAGGCTTACAGCTCGCCAAATTGCACAGTCATGTCAAATGTCGGATACAAATGCTTACTATCTATTTATGTCATATGTGACATGTAATAGAGCAAAACTTCCACGCGTATTATCCGTGGATGAAGTGTATATAGATATCAATGAGAGAGATAAATATGCTGTTATATTAATGAATTGGGAAACCGGGCAGATAATCGATATTCTTTCTTCCAGATGGAATCAAGTCACCGAGAAATACTTCTATAGTATTCCTTATGAGGAACGTAAGAATGTTGATTATGTGATTTCTGATATGTATGACCCATATCTTCAATTTACGGAGAAATACTTTCCGAACGCTGTATCTGTTACCGACTCATTTCACGTTATCCAAAACATGAATAAGCGCTTAGTTCAATATGCAAACAAGTTAAAACGTAACTATGACGAAGATAGCCTTGAATATTATTTACTTTCGAATTATAACTGGTTTCTAACTATAGATGAACGATACGTTCATTATTCTTCCAAGAAGAAATACAGCAAGAAATATCATGGAAAGGTAACAATCGCTCATATACGTTCTGACTTCTTTTCTATTAATCCGAATCTTATGAAACTAAAGAAATTAAGAGACAAATACTATCTATTCAATGAATTCAAAAACCCTGATGGTACTCCGAAAAATAGAGATGATCTAAAAAAAGAATTAGATTCAATCATAAAAGAGTATACTACATCAGGCTTCCAAATATTTGAGGAAGTAGCAGCTACACTTCAAAAATATAAAGAATTCATTATTAATTCATTTGTTGCTTTAGATGGAATCAACAGAAGAATGTCTAATGGCCCAATGGAATCATTGAATAGAAAGCCAAAAGATTACAAAAGAATTGCTAGAGGATTCTCTAATTTCGACTATCTTAGAGCTCGACTGATATGGGCTACTACCCCTAATCTTCCTATTAAAGGAAATCCAAGGTCGATTAAAGAACTGAAGGCAAAATATGCCACAAATATTATACGTGGCAAATATAAAAAGAAATAATCTGTACAACATAGTCTAGCCAAACAAAAGACGGCCACCAGCATTACACTGATAGTCGTCTTTATTTGTAGGGTAGACCCCGAAACTTTTCTGAGTTATTTTACTCTAAACCCCGGAAAATTTTGGTTACCCCACAATGTAATGTTACTTGGAGTTAATTATTAATTATTTCTTGTTTGGATCGTAGATAATCTGTAAACGTCTCTGGCTTCTTTCACCAACAGATTCTGTACGAATGTTTGGCATTTCACTTAATGCCTGGTGAATAACCTTACGTTCATCAGAAGGTAATGGATCTAATGTAGCATTAGTCTTTGTTCTGACAACTGTCTTCGCAATACGCTTTGCCATAGCAATTACCTTGTCGTAACGATCTTCTTTATAACCATTGATATCAATCATGATTTCATAGCGCTTCTTAAATTCGCTAGATGCTGCATTTCTAACAACCGTATTGATAGCCTTTAAAGTATCGCCACCCTTACCGCTTAG
>JAFVFM010000021.1 GCA_017475415.1 Solobacterium sp. | reverse complement strand
TACTTCATTTATTTCTTCAGCTAAAAGAATTAGATTATCCTCTTGAACAATCGTAAATAATAGAACACTAACTAAACAAAGCTTTATCAACTTCCTTATATTTACTTTACGCATAACTACCTCTTTCCCCCTGCAAGTCAACTTACTCTCGCATTTAAATTGTATACATTTTCTACGTTTAGGACAATTAAAATAGCCACCCTTAGGTGACTATTCTACTGATTCTATGATACGTAAGATATCTTCTTTAATGCGTTTATTTGTTTCTAAGGCTTCCTCACGAGAGTTTTGTTTTGTATAGAAATAGAATTTAATCTTTGGTTCTGTTCCCGACGGGCGAATCGCAAACCAACTGTTGTTGTCGAGATAGAAACGTAATACATTCGATGCTGGAATGTCTTCATAGCCATTAATGTAATCTATTACCTTTTCTACTTTAGCGCCTGCTACTTCTGTTGGTAAATTCGCACGTACATATTCCATCATACGTTTAATTCTCGCAGCACCTTCAATACCCTCTAATACTAAATTTGGTTCATCTTCTGCATAGAAACCGTATTTTTCATATAGTTCTTGTAAAACATTCCATAATGTTTTTTCCTGTTTGCGGTAATAAGCAGCAGCTTCTGCTACTAACATACCTGCAGAAATACCATCCTTATCGCGAATCTCAGGGCTAGCTGCATAACCTACAGATTCTTCATAGCCGAATAAATAGGTATACCCATTCTCTTGTAAGAAAGGAATGCGTCCACAAATATTCTTAAAGCCTGTTAATGCTTCAAACATTTCTACTCCATAAGCCTTAGCCATTTCTGTAGACATTGTGCTTGTTACAATAGACTTAACCATAGCACCCTTTTCTGGTAAGGTACCTGCACTCTTATGACCTTCAAGAATGTAATTTACTAATAAATACCCTGTTTGGTTACCATTTAATGGAATATAATTTCCATCATCATCTCTTAATTCAATCGCAAAGCGATCGGAATCTGGGTCTGTAGCCATCAATAATTCTGCTCCTAACTTACGTCCTAATTCTTCACTTAATTTGAAGGCTTTAGGATCTTCAGGGTTAGGATAACCTACTGTTGTAAAATTAGGGTCTGGAAGTCGTTGTTCTTCAACAATGTGCCAATTGGTAAAACCGCGATCTTCCATCATGGTAGAAAATGGAATATTACCACAACCATTTAATGGTGTATAAATTAATGGAATATCCAAATCTATTTCATCCCCACTATGTATCGCTAGACTTTCAATATGATCTAAATATGCACGATCATATTCTTCTCCTAAGACTATGATTTTGCCACTTTCTACACCTTCTAAAAAATCAGATGTCTTTACTTCCGTCCACATATCTACCTTATCGATTTCTTCTAGCATACCATCTGCTACGCTACTGCTTACTTGGCAACCATCCTCCCAATATGCCTTATAGCCATTGTATTCTTTTGGATTATGGCTTGCTGTAATATTGATACCAGATTGAGTACCTAGATAATTAATCATATAGGCTAATTCTGGTGTAGGTCTTAGATCTGGGAAGACATAGGCTTTGATGCCATTTGCAGCAAATATACCAGCAGCTAATTGTGAAAATTCTTTAGAAAAATAACGTGGGTCATGGGCAATTACCACACCCTTTTCTTTCGCTTCTTCACCAAAACGTAGAATGTAATTCGCAATACCTTGTGTAGCTTTACCTACCATATATGGATTCATTCTATTTGTTCCAGCACCCACCTTGCCTCTTAAGCCAGCTGTACCAAATGTTAGATATTGATAAAAACGTTCCTCTATTTCTTTATCATCATCTTTGATACTGAGAAGTTCGGCATATAAAGGATCATTATGATCCAACTTTTCTAGCCATTCTTCATAACGTTGACGCGCTTCATTCATATATTATTATCTCCTTCTAATGTGTGCTTTTTAGCCCTATTACTATCATACCATTATCTATCAAAAAAATTGAGACATTTCTGCCTCAATCATTTGCGTACATATTGTAATATTGTGCGGCTAAGCCAACTCTACCTCCATCAATAGAAGCACCTTCATAACCTCTTACAAAATACCATGCTGCATCAGATGCGCCTTGGGCACTATCTTGAACAGTTAATAATTGTTGGTATACCCAGCCATAGTAGGTTTTTAATTCATAATCCATAAAGTGCATTTGTCCAAGTACAGTAGTTGGATCATAGCCATTTGCGTAACACCAATTAAAGAGATTTGTACGTCTTGTGCTACCCCATTGGCATAAACCATAATAGTAACCACTATCGGCATATGGTAAGAAATTACTTTCTGACCACATATTTCCTAAGATACCACAAGCTACTGCTTTACTATAGCCTAAACGACGTAAGTAGTTATACATTTGTTGTCCATCTGAAGGAATATAAGTAATCTCTTCTTCTACAACCGGCTTTTTGATTTCAATTGTGCCTGGCTTAATGCCATAAGTAGCACATAAATTTGTGAATTCCTTCGATGCCACAAATCCAGCCATTACTTCTTCAATTGTCTTGCCATTATTTACTTCATTTGTCCAATACGCTAATCCCTTTGCGTCAGCTGAGCGATTTAACATTGTTGAATAAAGTAATTTAATCGTATCTTGTGCCTTTAATTTCTTCGCAGTCATTTCTTGGCTACCAAAGAAATTCTCTACTAATTGCGCACCTGTATAACCATCTTTTAATACTCTTTGTGCCCAATCTTCTAAACCTTTACTATCAGCAGCTCTGCCTAAACATTTGGAATATAAACGTTTAATGAAATTAGTAACACCTGGATTTTGTTCACTATATTTAACTGTTAAGCTACCACGTTCAATACCATATGTCTTACAAAGTTGTGTGAATTCCTTTGAAGTAACGAAGTTTTGAATTAAGGCAATTTTACTCACCGATTTACCTAATACACTATTCCAATGTTTTAAGCCTTCTTGATCTGCAGTTCTACCTAATACAGCTGTAAACAATAAGTTAATGTATTTTTTATTGGATAATTTCTTCTTTTTTAATTCATTACTTTCAAAGAAGTTTTTCACAATTCCTGCTGCATTTGTCTTTTTCGTCTTTAGTTGATTAACCCAATATTGGAAACCTTTCGTATCCGGTTCCCGGTTAAGTACTTCTCTATAGAGTCTAGCCACAAAGCCATTTACACTCTTTTCTGTTGATGAAACATTCAACTTTTGTATCTGAACAATTTCATTTGTTTGTACTTGTAATTCTTGTGCATTTACAGTTTGTACCAAACACAATAATGCAACACATACGCTCATTACGATTTTTCTCATTCTGTATTTGCCCTCCTTAAAGCCCGTTTATTATAACGCAAGCTCACTATTTTCCAAAGGAATAGTAGATATTTAACACGAGTTTCACACTTTTCAACTACATTTATATTTAAAAATGGGCTATTTCATTTAGCCCATTAGCACTTTATTCTTTTATTTTCTTACGTACAATAGCAGCGATATCTTCTTCTATACCAGCTATCTTTATTGCGTATTCTCTATCACAATTTAAGGATTTCATTAGGTTTTTTGTTGTAGTTAATGCGCCTTCAATAATGCCTTCTTTTTTTCCTTCAAGTATTCCATCTTGTCTTGCATCATATAGTGCTAATCTCATTGACATGAATTGTCTTCCCTCCT
>JAFVFM010000236.1 GCA_017475415.1 Solobacterium sp. | reverse complement strand
TGGAATAGACATACGATAAGCACCAGCTCCCATTGTGATGATGGTGTAATATTCTCTTTCCTCAGTAGGCGGCAAAATCAATAAATCAAGGCGTATATCTGGAGAACGTATTTCTTGGAATACATGCGTAAAAGTACCAAATGTTTGTCGAATATAATCTTGATATTCTTTATATTCTTCATTTGTATAACAATAGAGTGGTTGATTGTTTTTTCTTGAATGTAATAAATTAGATATTTTCATACATTTATTCTAACAAATACCTTAAAAAATGAGGAATCCCTGTTTGGTGGAAAAACGCCACTAAAAAATGTGTTAATATTAGGGTAAGAAAAAGATTTTTTTGAATAATAATGATTCGAAAGTTGTCATAAGAAAGTGGGGATGAAGATATGGATAACAATATGACAAAAATGGCGAATGAGCAGAATTCATTGCAAGGACTAGAAGCACTAAAGGCCTTTGAAGAAGAAACGAAAAAGCCAATGGAGCTCACTACGGCACTATTAATGAAACTAATTGAGGATAATAAGGATACAGAGTATGGCAAAAAGTATGATTTCGAACATATTCATAGTATCGAAGATTATCAAAAGAAAGTACCAGTTGTAACATATGATAATTTAGCGCCATATTTAGAAAGAATGATGGAGGGGGAAAAGAATATATTAACTGCCTATAAATATGATCATTTCAATGAAACTTCAGGAACGATTGGTACACCTAAAGTAGTTCCAATGACAGATGAGCAGTCAAATGTATTTGCGCGATATAATAATCTACTTCTTTATGGAATCCTTAGAGATAAGGTGGATCCGGATTGGATGAATGGTAGAGCTTTTTGTACATCAAGTGGAACATATCGTACGCTTCCTAGTGGGCTTACTGTTGGTGAAGCATCTTCAAAGATGGCAGATTATATCAAAGGGGGAAAAGATGCCTTTGATGCAATGATTAGAACACTCTATACTTCCCCGCTTGAAGGGCTTAACCCAGAACCAGGCGCAGATACAAAATATATCCATACACGCTTTGCGCTTATGGATAGAGAATTAAGAGGAATGATTACCGGCTTTTATAGCGTGTTTGTCTTATTCTTGAAATATATCGAAAATAATTATGAATTACTTATTCATGATATAGAAAAGGGCATTATTTCTGATGAAGTGGAGATGCCGGAAAGTGTAAGAGAAAGCCTTCTTAAGAAGATAGAACCAATGCCGGAAAGAGCGGCAGAGTTAAGAAAAGCTTTTGAACATGGCATAGATGAACCATGGGTAAAAAAAGTTTGGCCTCATTTTATTTATATGACAGGTGTAGGTGGAGATGGTTTTGAAGTTTATGACAATATGATTCGCGAGCATTTTACAGGAGAAGGTATACAACATATTTATTCTGGTATAACAGCCTCAGAAGGCTTATGGTCAGTACCATCAGGTGTGAATGATTTTGATAGTATTATGGCTCCATCTGCCTCGTTTGTGGAATTTCTTCCGGTTGAAGCAGGGGATGATTTTTCTAAATGTGTAACAATGGATCAGGTTGAAGAAGGAAAGATTTATGAACTTATCATTACAAATCTAAGTGGCTTCTGGCGTTATCGCATGAGTGATGCAGTTAAGATAACAGGTTTCCATAATCAGACACCTAAGGTTCAATTTATGTATAGAGTAAATCGTACAATTAATCTAGCAGAAGAAAAAACAACAGAGAAGGCCTTACAAGTAGCAGTGGAAAATACATGTCGTGAGTTAGGCATTAGCCTTGCGGATTTCTCTGTATATCCAAATAGTGATATCACACCAAATCGATATGATTTCTTAATTGAACCTGTATATGATATTGAACGCTTTGATATGGATCTATTGAAAGAAACAATCTTTAAATATTTATGCGAAGCTAATCCTGTGTATTTAGATTGTTATAAAGATCATTGGTTAGATAAACCAGAAGTATATTTCTTACAACCAGAAACATCATTACTGTATAGAGATATGATGGTATTTAGAGGGGCTTCATTGAACCAACTTAAGCCAGTTCGTGTCATTATGAATGAAAGACAGAGGAAATTCTTCTTTGGATTAATTCGCAAAATGGACGAGTGAAAATGAGTAAAACAGCGTATTACAATGGTGTTATTTATACGGCTGATCATGAATTACCGATAGCAGAAGCCTTTGTGGTAGAAGAGGGAAGATTTACTTATGTAGGAAAGAAAGGTGGTCTTCCCTCTAGTGAAAATAGGATTGATTTAGAAGGGAAGTGTGTAATTCCAGGCTTAATTGATTCACATTGTCATTTATTTGCGGGTATAACAAAAATAGCGCAAGATGTAATTTTTATTGATGCGCAAATAAAACCTCACGAACTTGGCAGTATGATTTTAGAACAAGCTAAAGATAGTGATGGAAAGGTTAAGAATACCATAATCGCTATGGGGATAGATTTAAGTAAAGGAGACTTTTCGGCTAAGGATATAGATAGCGTGATTAGTGATAGGGCAGTAATGGTATTTAGCTTTGATGGCCATGCGCTTTTGTTGAATACATATGCAATGAAAAAGTTGGGTATAAATAATGATACTCTAGATCCGGGGTCGGGAAGTTATTTTGTGCGTGATCAAGATGGTAATCCAACTGGTCTTGTTATTGAAATAGCGGCTATGATGATATGCAAGGAATTGATTGAGAAGCCATCAAGGAAAGAAATCTATAATTTTTTGCAAGAGATAATCAAATCGTATTCAGCGTATGGCTATACGACTGTCTTTGAGGCAATGTCTTTGGATGGGGAAGATAATACTATACTTGAGGCGGCACATCAGCTAGACAAAGATCATTGCTTAAAAATGAGAATATCTACAAGCTTTGGATATAAAGGCGAAAAACATCTGCCTATTAAAAATGTTATTAGAATGATGGAATATAATAAGGAGAATTATTCGTCTGAAAATGTCATCAACAATACATTGAAGATGATTCTAGATGGAACAATAGAAGAAAAAACAGCCTTACTTTTTGAGCCTTATTCTGATGATAAAGATTTATATGGCTATGTAATGATTGATAGAAGAGAATTGATGAAAGCTGCCAGATGCGCTAGTGAAAAAGGCTTTTCTATTCATTTACATGCGATAGGGGATAAAGCAGTAAATATCGCTATAGACACTCTTTCTCAACTTGGGCATATTAGTGGTACAAAATGTATTGCGCATAATCAACTATATAAAGATGAAGATATAGGGCGTATAAAGGAAGAAGGGGATATCTTTTTCCAAACAACACCGCATTGGGTAAAAGAAGATGAATTCACATTGCGATGCTTAGGTAGAGAGAGATATGGTAAACAATTCCCTATAGGGACTATGCAAAGAAATGGTGTCACTATTTCTTTTGGTAGTGATAGTTGCCTAGAAGAAGAAACAGCGAATGCTTTTTTGGGGATGTATTATGCTTGCATGCGCGAAGAAAAAGGTATCTTAGCACCTAAAGAAGAAAGCATTAATCGATTAGAAAGCTTATATGCTTATACGATTAATGGTGCTAAACAACTTCAGCTAGAAAGGGAAACAGGAAGTATTAGTTGTGACAAATCAGCGGATTTTGTGATACTGGATGAAGATTTTTTGAACTGTTCAATGAAGAAATTAAAAAACATACAGATTCAAAGAACATATTTTCGTGGTGAAATGGTATACGAAAATAAAATAATATAGACAGAGGAAGGCATACTATAGAGGGTGTCTTTTATGGGTGAAAAAATGAACTAGAAATTAGTTCCTTCCCTATGATGAATATTGTGAAATAAGTACTGAAATATTGTTACATGAGAATCGTAGTTTTGAGCTAAAAAGGATGCGAATCTATTAATTCGGCAAGAGTACCACGCCTGACCTACTGGTTCAGACGTAGGTGAATTGCCTCAATCTTTTTGATGTTGAATATATTGTTTAACAACCGAAGTGGTTTTTTCGCTGACAGTACCGATGAAATACGATAGACTCCAGAAATAAGGCTTCCAATAGTAAGGCTTTAACTGTTTC
>JAFVFM010000235.1 GCA_017475415.1 Solobacterium sp. | reverse complement strand
GCTAATCACTTTAAATAGCGAAGATAAGACTTTTGTTTTGAGTTGCACATATTCTTCTACATAGGCAAATAATAAGCCAATTAATGCAGAAAGAATACCTACTAAAAAGCCTACCTTTAATGTATTCGTAATCGCCTTGCGGAAGCTAGGCATATCCAATATACGCTTAAAGACATTTAGTGTTATTCCCTCTCCTGTAACAAAACTATCGACTAATAAGATTGCTAGAGGATAAAGAATAAACAGCGTCAAGAAGACAATCAATACAACAATTGTTGTAACCATAATTGGGTCAGCGAAGAACTTTTTTCGATCTAGCTCTTTACTTTGGTTTCTTGTCATAATAATCTCCTCTCTAATAAATCATGGAAAATGCGGACGGACAATGTATCCGCCCGCATGTATGAATTGTTTTCTTTCTTTTGTTTATTCTGTTTGGAATCTGTCGTCTCCACCACCTAATGCATTCATTACTTCTTCGATATACTTTTCAGTATTTTGTTTAGCATCTTCGAAGTCGTAATCCATAACATTATTTGGGTCTAGGCCGAACTTAGTAGCTAATTCTGGTTGTTTTGCATTATCGATAACTAAGAATTGGTAAGAACCATTTTGGGCAGCGAGTTCTACACATTCTGGAGATAAAGCATATTCAATCCATAACTTAGCTGCATTTGGATGCTTAGCACCTTTGAAGATAGCTGTAGCACCAACTTCGAAGGATGTGCCAGAGCTTGGAATAACGAGTTCAATATTTTCATAACCGTTATCGTTAATCTGCGTAATACCATCATGTAAGAAACCGATACCTACTACACATTCACCTGTACCAACATTCTTGGATGGTCCTGAGCCAGATTTTGTATAAACTTGAATATTCTTATCTAAATCAACTAGATATTGAATACCTTCATCATGCCCGTATTTTTGAATCATTGTATTGATGACAAGCTTAGCTGTACCTGCTGTATTGTAATTAGATAACCAGATCAGATCTTTGTATTTAGGATCTAATAAATCTTGCCAGTCAGCTGGTTTATCAATGCCCTTACGGTCTAATTCGTCCTTGTTTACCATGAAACCTAAGATACCCTTATAAATTCCATACCAATAGCCATCTTTATCACGGTATGCATCTCCCATTAAGTGAGAAGCATTTTCTGCCTCATAAGCTTCAAGTAAACCTTTACTAGCAGCGATGTTATACGGGTCAGTTGTTCCACCAAACCAAACATCACCAGAAGGATTGCCGTTTTCTTCCTCAATCTTAGCTTGTACTTCACCAGTAGATAGTCTTTGGTATTGTACTTTAATACCATAGAGTTCTTCGAAGTGTTCAGCAGCAGCTGCTAAATATTCTTCTTCACAAGAACCATAGACTACAAGCTCGCCCTCTGCTTGTGCTAAAGATACAAGGTCATTAGCCTCTTCTTTTGTTTCTTCCTCTTTTGTTTCCTCTTTTGTTTCTTCTTTCTTTTCTTCTTCCTTTGTTTCTGCATTATTTGCAGTGTTTGAAGATGCGTTGTTTCCAGAGCCACCACAAGCGACTAGACTAAAAGCCATTGTGCCGGCAAGGAAAAGTTTAATGATTTTTTTCACAATTTTCCCTCCTATGTTCTAAATGATGATTGTAAAAAATGCATCTAACAAAATTATAGAATGATATTTTCAAAATGTAAACGCTAACAAAATAGGTAAAACTTCCAACAAACAGGTGAAAAAATGATACGATTAGGCTAATTGTAAAGAAGAAAACATGGTTGGTAAAAAAGAATGAGAAATAGATTAAGAAAAGAAATAGAAAACTATATTCCTTTTAATGAACAAGAAGAAAGAGATAAAGAATTAATATTGCGAGCCTTAAAGGAACAGGATATTTTTTATCGTACAAATACAATTGCGCATATGACAGCTTCAGCATGGGTGCTAAATGAAGAACATACAAAAGTGTTAATGGCATACCACAATATCTATGATTCTTATGCTTGGCTAGGAGGCCATGCTGACGGAAATGAAGATTTGTTAACTGTGGCGATTCAAGAAGTAAAGGAGGAAAGTGGCATAGAGGAAGTAAAAGCCATTAGTGAAAAGATATTTTCTTTGGAATCATTAACAGTTGATGGCCATATCAAAAATGGTAGTTATGTATCTTCACATTTACATTTAAATATTACTTATTTATTAGAGGCTAGTGATCAACAACCACTACATCATAAAGAAGATGAAAATAAAGCGGTGAAATGGTTTTCGTTGG
>JAFVFM010000234.1 GCA_017475415.1 Solobacterium sp. | reverse complement strand
AGTGGTTTTTATGAAGTCGCTTGTAATATGGTAATGTCCATAGGCTTTTAGTACTTCTGCAGCACTTTCGTAATCACTCGCTTGATCCATATCAATACCCATTTTAGTATCATTTGCAGCACTAAGAATATCACGAATTAAATCATATTCAGCAGGTGAGGTTTCAATACCCTTATCTTTTAATTTTTTCTCGCAACTATAATAATTGTGATTTTTAAATATATCACTTAATAAATTGCTGTTACGGCTGAAGCAGATGTGGTTGAAAGCTTCTTCAGCATCTTTTGTGGAAAAGCCATAGATACCTGCTAGATAGAGTAGGCCTTGTAGGTGGTTTACATCTTTCGCTTCTGCTACTTCATGTATGAGTTTACGATCGCTAATAATGTTAGTGAGTTTTTCGGGAATAGTGGCTTCTTTGGTATCGTTATTTTCTACTATCTTGACATTACCTTTAATATAGCCAGCTTCTACTAGCCATCTAGCTTCATCCGTTAATGTTTCTTGATAAGAGCGGGTATGATAGCCTAATTCGCGTTCTGCTTTAGAGTAATCAAAGGAATTATTACGGTCTAGATTATATACAGCAAAGTTTGTCATTAATGGTTTTTCCCCAGTCTTTTCTGCTTTCTTTTCCATTGAGGCTGCTAGTTTATAGGCCATAGCGATAGGTACATAGAAGAGGGGCTGTTTACAACCGCAGGCATTATGCAACATCCTAGCAACATCTTTTAATGTAACTTCTTTATTTCCAAGAATATAACATTCACCTTTTCTACCTTTATCGGCAGCAGCAATTGTGCCATAAGCTAAGTCACGCACATCACATAGGTTGAAGCTACCACCCATACCTACTGGCATTTCACCATTCATAATCTTAATAATGGTTCCTGTTGTTTCGCTAATAGCGTGATCATTTGGACCTAATATGCCACTTGGATGAACAACGCAGGCATTTAAACCATTTTCAGCTGCATCAAGTACTTTTTGGGTAGCGATGGCTTTAGAGCGACTATACCAACCAACTACTTTTTTATCATCGTATGGTACAAATTGTTTTACTTCTTTAATCTTTTGTCCTTTTGGTAATTCAGGAATTGCACCAGTACTAGATACATATACTAATTTTTTACATTCTGGATGACTTTGCATGGTAGCAATGATATTTTCTGTGCCACCAACATTAACAGCCATTAGTTTTTCATTATAATCTGGATTAACTGTAACCATACTAGCACAATGGATACAGATTGTATTTGTTCCATCTTCTACATCAAAGAATTTATTACAGTCGTCTTCACTACATAAGTCACCTTTAAAGATTTCTACACCTTTAGGAACATATTTTAGAGGAGAGTCATTCTTCAATACGAAGGCTCTTACTTTATCTCCTCTTTCGAGTAGTTGTGAGCAGATATTTGATCCTAAAAAACCAGCAGCACCAGTTTAGCAGAATCAGAAAATAGATTGGAAGCTAAACTAAAGCAATATGCAAGATATCGCGTTTTAATCATTGACGAAATTGGATATCTTAATCTAGATCAAAAAGCTGCAAATATATTCTTTCAATTAATATCATTAAGATACGAGAAGAAGTCTACAATTATTACAACAAACAAAGCATT
>JAFVFM010000233.1 GCA_017475415.1 Solobacterium sp. | reverse complement strand
TGCACAACAGCTACTCTAACATCAGGAATATGACTTTGTATATTACGCGCTACAGCATAAATCGTAGAAATATTGTTGTATAGATAGAAGACTTGACCATTACGTGCTAATTCTTTTTGTATTGCTTCATAGATGAGCTGTTCTTTCTTTTCTACAACATAGGTTTGTACACTATAACGATTCATTGGCGGTGTTTCTAATTGTGATAAAGAACGCACACCAATTAATGACATCTGTAATGTACGTGGTATAGGTGTAGCACTTAAGGAAAGTACATCTACTTCATTTTTCATTTCCTTTATCACTTCTTTATGTTCTACACCAAAACGCTGTTCCTCATCGACAATCAATAAACCTAAATCTTTAAATTTTACATCTTTTGAAAGTATACGATGTGTACCTACAACAATATCAATCTTTCCTTCTTTTAATTTTTCTAATATTTGTTTTTGTTTAGCTGGTGTTACAAAGCGATTTAATACAGCAATTTCTACAGGATAACCTTCGTAGCGACTCATAAAGGTTTTGTAGTGCTGTTGGGAAAGAATTGTTGTCGGGCATAATACAGCTACTTGTTTACTATCTGAAACAGCTTTAAAGCTCGCTCTTACAGCAACTTCTGTTTTACCAAAGCCTACATCTCCACATACTAAACGGTCCATTGGTTTATCACTTTCCATATCCGCTTTTATGTCTTCTACAGCTTTGATTTGGTCTTTCGTTAGATCAAAAGCGAAAGCATCTTCAAACTTTTTCGTTAACTCATTATCCTTAGAAAAGGCATGTCCAATTTTTTCTTTGCGATTTGCATACAAGGCGATTAACCTTTCTGCAATATCATTTACGCTTTCTTGTATTCTTTCTTTTGTCTTTTGCCATTCGGTTGTGCCTAATTTATTGAGTCTAGGTACTACCCCTTCGCGAGAAACAAACTTCCGCACTTGGCGGAATTGTTCTAATGGCACTAACAATTCTGCATTACCTCGATATACAATTTTCAAGAAATCTCTATAATTTCCTTTTACTTCTCTTGTTTCTATACCTAAATATTGCCCTACACCATATTGGGCATGCACGATATAGTCACCTGGTGTTAATTCTTCATAACCATGTATTACTTCTTCATGACGGAATTTATTTTCATAACGACTCTTATGATGATGTATACCGAAGATTTCTTTAGCACTAAAAACCGCTATTTTCTTTTGTGCTAAAGAAAAACCTTGTACAAAGTCATCTAAATATAAATTAATTCCCTCTTTTATTTCACCATCTTCCGTCAATAAAGAATACGGTATATTCTCTTCTATACAAGTATCGATAATCCTGTGCATTTCTTTATCCATTACCGCAATAACGGACTTTCCCGCTTTTTGAATCATCGCTAGGCGGGAAGCTAAAGGTTCATTTGGCATAGTAAATTCTTCTATATGTGCATCATTATCCATAAAGACTTCTGCCTTAACAATTCTTCTTTTATTCAGTAGGCGGTCTAAGTCATGCCAAAGATCATATATCGGTAATAATTTCTTTTCCGTTACCATTTCTTGTATATAGGTAATGGTATCGACATGCAAATTCTTTTCGGCATTTCTAATCATCTCTTCATCGGAAAGAATAACGAGTGGATTATCCATATAATCTAATAAACTACTGCTTTCCTTTAATAAGCCCATATAAGGATAGAACGATTTATCAAATACATATTTTTCTAAAGATTGTATATCTAAATCCACATGTTCTTGTAATATTGCATCTTCCTTCTTTCCTTTTTCTTTAGCAGCCTGTTTTAATTCCTCTATTTCTTTACGAGAAAAAAGTACAGTAGAAGCAGGTACAATATCCACTTCTTCTATTGTTTCAATTGTCTTTTGTGATAGTACATCAAAATAACGTAAGGATTCTATTTCTGTATCAAAGAATTCAATACGTATAGGATATTCATGATTAATAGAATACACATCAATAATGCCACCGCGAGCAGCGAAGGTTAAAGGTTGATCAATATGCGAGGTTTGTGTATAGCCTGCCGCTCTTAATTTTTCTTTGATGCTATCCATAGAATATTCATTTCCTACTTTCAAATTCATACATAGGCTTTGAAATACTTCTGGGTTTGGTAAATAACGCAATAATGCTGAAGGACAGGTTATTACAATTTGTTTAGATACATTGCATAATGAAGATAATGTTTCTACTTGCATAGCTGTTAATTCTGGTGAGGAAGCTATAGATTCCACGCGTAGAGATTCATCCGCACCAAAAAGAGCACATTCACTTTTTTCTACTAAAGGGCTAAGCCTATCGAATAAGCGCTGTGCTTGGTAAAGATTTTGTTTTACAACAAGTATCGGCCTTTTCTTTTTTTGAAAGGAAGTCGCTATTACTAATGCTTCCTCAATTAAAGAAGTTAATGGAAAAGATTCTTCTTCATCTAGATGTAATACAGCTTGATTATCTTGTAGTAAAGCATATAGCCATGTTGGCATTTTTGTGTCTATTTCGTTTGCTATTCTTTTTCTCCTTTATGACTAATACGTATGTTATATTTTGTCATTACTTGTTCTATATCATCATTTACCCATGCCTGTGCTGCTTGTGCTGCATATTCTAAAGCATGTTCAAATTCTTCTCTTTCACTTTTAGGTATTGGGGATAATACCCAGTCTGGTACGATAGCGTGATTTTTTGGTTCACTATGTCCTACCCCTATTCTTATTCGCGGTATATCTTGTGTACCTAATGCCTGGATAATACTCTTCATTCCCTTTTGGCCACCTGCTGAACCATTTTTTCTTATGCGCAAGGAACCTGTAGGTAAATCCATATCATCATGTATAACTAATATATCTTTTGGTTCTATATCATAATATTGTGCTGCCAAAGATACTGCATATCCTGACTCATTCATATAGGTTAAAGGCTTCATGAGTAATACCTTTTCACCATGGATAAATGTAATTGTATATCTAGCCTTCCATTTTTCGGTATTTAATTGAATACTTAGATCTTTTTCTAATTTATCCATTACCATAAATCCGCTATTGTGTCTGGTGTTTTGGTATTCCTTACCTGGATTACCTAATCCTACAATTAGCTTCATTCTTCTTTTGCCTCTTCCTTTTCTACTTGTGTTTCTTCTACTACTTCTTCACTATTTTCTTCCTCATTATTTTCTTCAATCACAAGATTAAGATTCTTTAAGAAACGGTTACCTACACCAGATTGATTAAAGGAAGATATCATTTCTTTTGTTTCTTCTTGTTTAGGATTATCAGTAGCTAAATAAAGTTTATGTAATAAAGCATTACAAATATTCTTATAAATCGAAATCATAGATTTATTGTATACATATTCTCCATAATCACCTTCCATTACCTTTTCGAAGAATACTTGTCCCTTATCTTCCACTTCGTCATAATATTTCTTCGCATTTTTTGCTATATCGAAAGAAAGTTGATGGTCTAAGACTTCCTTCATTTCATCCATATATTTTTCTAATTGATGTCTTTCTTCTACTCTTCCTTTTCCATAAAGAATATTTGGTATAGAAAGTAACATATAAAAGAAAGAATCTTCATGTTCATTAATGCTTACACCATTCTTTTTTAATACAACTAATTTAGTCATATCAATACTATTCATTAATTCAATAAAGTTATCCATTTCGTCATGATAAGCTTTACCCCAGAACTTTAATACTTTTAATTTTTCAATATATATTGGTTCTTGTAATTGTTCTAATTGAGTATCGATATATGTAAAAAAATCATCTTTAATATCGATTAGTTTTACAGCATCAATTACTACTCTATTTTTCTTATTCATTTGTGCTGTTTTCCATATTCTAAATAATAGAAACAACATAACTACATACATTACAATTGGATATATTCTTCCGACTACATTATTCATATTTCTTTTCTCCTGTTCATCTATTTTACACTATTTGTTAGGCTTGCACATTTTTTCCTCTTGTATATTTGTGCTAAAATGTACGAGGTATATTTTTATGACAGAAATAAAACAAGAAGAAAAAGAAATGATAGAAGAAAAAATGGAAGAATCTTTTCCTATTACTTTAGAAAAAATAGAGCGTAAGGAAGCGGAAAAAAGAAAGAAAGTTATTCTTACTACAGAGCGTTTCATCCTATTACTTGTCTTTTTATTTTCTATTCTATTTTTGATTTCCCTTTATTATCACGCAAATCCTGCTGCCATTAAGCCAAATACGCCTTCTGCTTCGCCAACTACAGAAACAAGTGAACCTGCTCCTACCCCACTTCCAGAATATTTAACATCTTTAACAAGTGAAACCTTATTAGTAAATAAAAATTATCCACTTTCTTCTGATTATGTACCAGATAATCTAGTTACTCCTTATGTAAATAGTACAAGTGACGTAATTCAAATTAGAGATATTGCAGCAGAACCATTAAAAGAATTAATTCAAGCTGCCCAAAAGGAAGAAATCAATTTATATATTACAAATGGTTATATTTCTTATGAAACGCAAAAGGATTATTATGAAGATCGTGTTACTTTAATTGGCGAAACAGAAGCCAATAAAGTTATGCCTAAGGCTGGCTATAGTGAACACCAAACAGGCCTAGCTGTAGATTTTACAGATGATCCTAGTAGTAATGCACAAGTAGTATCCTTTTCTGAAACTAAAGCGGGAGTGTGGCTTAAGAAAAATGCCTATAAATATGGTTTTATTCTTCGTTATCCAGAAGGAAAGGAAAGAATTACAGGTTATTCTTTTATGCCATGGCATTATCGCTATGTAGGTGTTAAAACTTCTACTTCCATGTATTCACGAGGTGAAGATTATACAATGGAAGAATATTATGAAATTAGCAAATAAATGATTGCCCAAGTAAACCTTGGGTTTTTTTATAAATTTCCTTTATTTTATTGACTTTTTGCCATTCTTTCAGTACTATTTTATAGCATTGTTTTCGACATATAAAAAAATTGGAGGTGGCATGAATGAAGAGAACATACCAACCAAGCAAGAGAAAAACCAAAGCAAATCACGGCTTTAGAGCACGTATGGCTACAGTTGGAGGACGTAAAGTTCTAGCTAGACGTCGTGCTAAAGGTAGAAAGGTATTATCTGCTTAAAGTTACCGAAAGGTGACTTTTTTTAACTTATGAAAAAGAAGAACAGAGTCAAAAAAGCACAGGAGTTTCAAATACTCATTCATCAAGGACAAAAAGTTGTCTGTCCTTCTTTTGTCATGTATTTTCTTCCAAAAAAAGAAGAAGAAGCACGCATTGGCATTACCCTTTCTAAAAAGATAGGTAATGCAGTAGAAAGAAACAAAATCAAAAGGCAGGTACGTATGATGTGTATGGAATCCATCGATTTAGTTCACTATCCTTTTGATTTAGTCTTTATCGTTCGTCATGAATATACTTCTTTACGTTATTTTGATAATAAAAATAACTTGGAAAAAGCAGTATTAAAAGCTACAATTAAATAGTTATAGCGCGTTTATAAGGAGAAAGTATGAAATTTAAAAGTCAATGGAAAAAATGGCTGTTCATGAGCATATTGATTGTATTCGCTATTTCCGCTTCAGGATGTAGAATACCAGCTGATGAAACAGGTAAAACAATCTATATTTGGCATGAAGCTATTGCAGGAGAAGGAACTTTCCGTACAAGCTTCATGGATGTTATGTCTAATGAAAGTTGGTTTCAGGCAATTATTGTTTATCCACTTACTTGGTTAATCAATACATTATCTGTACCATTAACTGTTGGTGGCTCTGTTGCAGTAGTTACATTTGCCTTAAATACAGTTCTATCTTTAGCAACACTAAAATCCACACTTGCTCAACAAAAGATGCAGATGGTTCAACCTGAACTAGATCGTATTAACCGTAAATATGAAGGTAAAACAGACCAACAATCGCGTATGCGTATGAGCAATGAATTAAATGCAGTTTATAAGAAATACGATATTAATCCTTTTGGTACATTATTAACTACCTTTATTCAATTTCCTATTGTTATTGCCATGTATCAAGCTGTACAAAGATCCTATGCAGTACAAAAAGGTGAATTCTTAGGTATGATCTTACAAAATCCACCTACGGTTGGATTTACTAAAGTATTCTCTGGTGACATGAGTGGTATGCCATATGTAATTCTCTTTATTATCATGGCAATATTACAAGTTTGTTCCATGTTCTTACCAATGTACTTACAAAAAAAGAAAGCTAGAGAGGAAGCTGAAAAACATCATCGTAAGCCTCAAGAAATCAACAATACTATGCAAACTATGCAATATTCTATGATTGCGATGATTCTTATCTTTGGTTTAACGTTTCCAACTGCTATGTCTCTTTATTGGGCAATTTATTCTCTATTTAACATTATAAAAACATTA
>JAFVFM010000232.1 GCA_017475415.1 Solobacterium sp. | reverse complement strand
ATGTGAGTTATGCAATGTCTATTTCTAAATATTTATCAGATGATTTTGTCATGTATTCTGGTAATGACGATATTATTGTGCCAATGATGAGTATAGGGGCTAGTGGTGTCATATCTGTATTAGCCAATACAAATCCTAAAGATACGCATGATATTGTACAAAAGTATCTAGATGGAGATTATGATGGCTCTTTAGCGATACAAAAGAATTTATTGGATTATATACATGCTTTATTCTATGAAGTAAATCCAATACCTGTTAAGGAAGCCTTGAACTTAATGGGAAAAGAGGTGGGCGGATATCGTTTACCTTTATATCCAATGAGTGAAGGGAATAAGGCGCGCTTAATCGAAGCGATGAAAAAGGTGGGCATGTTATGAAAATACTGATTGTTGGTAAGGGCAAGATGGGTAAACTGATTCAAGAAGTTGCCCTAAATAAAGGCCATGAAGTTTTAGGGATGGTAGATGCAACGGATTTATCTTTATTAAATAAGATGAATGAAGTGGATGTCTTAATTGATTTTTCACATCGTGATAATTTAGAGTGGATAAAAGAATTTATGCAAGAGCATCATTGCGCACTTGTTTATGGTACAACTGGCTTAGAGGAAAAACATAATCAAATTTTAGAAGAAATAGCGAAAAGTCATCCTGTATTCTATAGTGCAAACTTTTCTTATGGTATAGCGGTAATGCAAAAGGTATTACAGTTAGCTACGAAGTTACTTGCAAAGGATTATGATATGGAGTTAGTTGAAATGCATCATAATCAAAAAGCAGATGCACCAAGTGGAACAGCGAAGGCAATTCTAAATATACTGAATGAAAATCATGAATATGAAGAAGTATATGGTAGAAATGGATTAGTTGGAAAAAGAAAGAAAGAAATTGGTATCCATTCTTTACGTGGAGGAAGTGAAGCAGGTCAGCATTCTGTATATTACTTAGGGGATAATGAAACAATTACAATTACCCATCATGCAAGTAATCGTTTAATTTTTGTACAAGGTGCACTAAAGGCAGCAGAATATATTGTTGGGCAAGATGCGGGAATGTATGGAATGAGTGATTTATTAGAAGGAGTGTTAGATGATTAGAGTAGGAATAGTCGGTTATGGTAACCTTGGTAGAGGAGTTTCTTTAGCTATAAATGAAGCAGAAGATATGGATTTAGTGGCTATCTTTACAAGACGCGATCCTTCTGTTGTCCAAGAAGGAAATGTGCCATTTGTGAAGTTGGATAATGTAAAAGAGTATCAAGATAAAATTGATGTGATGATACTTTGTGGTGGTAGTGCAACTGACTTACCTATACAAACGGTTGAACTAGCGAAATATTTCCATGTAGTAGATAGCTTTGATACGCACGCTAAGATTCCGGAACATTATGCAGCAGTAGATGCGAGTGCGAAGATGTCTAATCATATTGCTTTAATCTCCACTGGCTGGGATCCGGGTTTATTCTCGTTAATGCGTTTATTCTTTCAAGCAATTTTACCAAATGGCAAGGAATATACCTTTTGGGGTAAGGGTGTTTCACAAGGGCATTCAGATGCCATTAGGCGTATAGATGGAGTGAAGGATGCAATTCAATATACTATACCAAAAGAAGAAGCTTTAGAGCTTGTACGTAGTGGTAAAAATCCTGAGTTAAGTGTAAGAGACAAACATTTAAGAGAATGTTTTGTGGTAGTAGAAGAAGATGCTGATCAAAAAATAGTGGAAAAAGAAATAAAAGAAATGCCTAATTATTTTGATCAATATGACACAATAGTACATTTTATCAGTGAAGAAGAATTGAAAAAGAATCATAAAGGTATGCCGCATGGTGGCTTTGTGATACGTACAGGTTCAACAAATGAAGTCCATAAGCATAAGATGGAATTCTCGTTAGAATTAGATTCCAATCCTGAATTTACAGCTAGTGTTTTAGTGGCTTATGCTCGTGCGATATATGCCTTAGCGAAAAACAATGAGTATGGTTGTAAGACAGTATTCGATATTGCGCCAAAATATCTTCTTCAGGAAACGGATGAAGCACAAAGAAAATATTTATTATAAAACATCTTCGGATGTTTTTTTGTGTGTTGGATTATCTACAGTAAGTGAGTATAATTATGCATATGGTAGTTAGATTTTTGATTTTTTTATTCTTGTTAGTGAGTTTTCCTGCAAAGGCAAACAATGGTTATTATCAGGCGACAAGAATAGATATAGAAGGAATAGATGGGCCTTGTTATGCGACATTATTATCAGATAAGTCAGTAAGCGGTAAGTGGTCTGCTACAATGAAACGTGACTTTGATGCACCAGAAGAAATTGAGAATGCTTTTTTAGCGTATCAAGATGAACATCGTTTTTCTTATTTGCAATATTTCCAAGATGTAAGTGGGGGTTATTTATTTTGGCCTACCTTTCCACCTGAAGTATTTAAATTATTAATTTATATTCCTGAAACAGATACGTTTTATGTATCTGACAAATTAGAACGTTACGCTCTAACAAGTACCTATAAGGCAATTGTTAAGGATGGTAAGCTACTTGTAGAAAAAAATTATGATTATGGAAAAATGGCTTTGATTACGATTATACGTATATTGATGAGTATTGGTATAGTAGTTCTTTCTACTTACTTAATCGGTAAGCCACATAAAACAGATCAACATGTTGTTTGGATAACAAATATCATTTTTTATCTTGGCTTACAAATCTTTATTTCTGTATATTCTTTTAAAGATGGCTTTTCTTTAATTGAATATTATTATTTCATATTGCCATTAACGATTATTTTCTTGTTGATACAAGGGCGTATTTATTCGCGTAAGGCGAAGACAATTTTATCATCCTATTTATGTGCTTTCTTTAGTAATGCCATTACGTATATTTGTATGTTGTTGGTTTTGGATTTTATACCACAATTATTCACCATTGTATAGAAAGAAGAAAAATATGTTTGGAATAGGAACGTTAATCAATACTTTGGCAATTATTATAGGGGGCTTATTTGGTAGTATTGTTTCAAAAGTATTAAATGAAGGCCAAAGAGAATCTTTAATTAAGGCTTGTGGAATTAGTGTTCTTTTTATCGCTATAGCAGGAGCGATGGAGGGAATGTTAAAAATCGAAGAAGGAAGCGTTATGAGTGGGCAATCCATGTTGGTTGTTTTATGCTTAGCTATAGGAACACTTATTGGGGAACTTATTGGTATAGAGAATTATTTTATTCGCTTCGGAGAATGGTTAAAAAGGGAAAGTGGAAATAGTAAAGATCAAGCTTTTGTGGGAGGATTTGTGAATGCTTCATTAACCGTTTGTATAGGCGCTATGGCTATTGTTGGGGCAATTCAAGATGGTATACTTTCTGATTATTCAACTTTGGCAGTCAAATCGGTATTGGACTTTATCATTATTGCCATTATGACAACTGGCTTAGGTAAGGGTTGTATCTTTTCTGCTATTCCTGTTTTCTTTTTTGAAGGGGGAATAACCCTATTGGCAAAATTGATTTCGCCTTTATTGAATGCTTTATCACTTTCTTATTTATCTTTAATTGGTTCTATTCTCATTTTTTGTGTAGGAATCAATTTATTAGAACAAAGAAAAATACGGGTAGCGAATATGCTGCCAGCAGTAATAATAGCTGTAATAGTTGCTTATTTACCGTTTTGAATAGGTGAGGTGGAAAATGAATTGTAAGGATTTTAAATGGATTAGAGAACCAAAGAGTTGGAAAGAAGAAGATGGAATTATTTCTATCACAACAGAAGCACATACTGACTTATGGCAAAGAACGTATTATCATTTTCGAAATGATAATGCGCCGGTTTATCAAATGGAAACAGATAAAGAATTTTTTAGCTTTATTGTGAAAACGGATTTCGCAGATAGTCATCATCGTTTTGATCAATGTGGTATTGTTATGTATCTAGATAGTGAGAATTGGATAAAAGCTTCAGTTGAATATGAAAATGATGAGTTTCAGCATTTAGGTTCTGTGGTAACAAACTGTGGATATTCTGATTGGGCAACAACAGAAATTCCTGTAGAAAGAAAAGAAATGTGGTATCGCTTCAGCAGAAGAGAAGATGATTTCCGTATTGAATGTTCTGAAGATGGAAATAAATGGAAGCAGATGCGTATCTGCCATATGGCTAAAGGAAAAGATAGGATTCGCTTTGGTATATATGCCTGCTCTCCAGAAGCTTCTTCCTTTACAGCACTATTTAGCAATTTAGAACTCACAGACTGTGCTTGGTTAGCACATGATGGCCAAAAGCCAGATGAAGATGTTGAATGAAAAAATGAATAGTGATTATTGGATGGTTTTATTCATTTGGAAAGAGCGAATGAGCTTAAGACTATAGAGGGTGACAAATAAAAGGGAGAATAAGAAAGTGAGGATGAGGAAGAAGTCTCTATTAAAAGTGAGGAGTAATTCTTTCCCACTTAAGAAAAGAATTGTGGCACTACCGCCGACTATCATAAAGCGAAAGATATTTTTCATGGATTCAGGTGTTTCATCGGAAACTTCTTTGATAAATAGATAAATAAATAATAATTCAAAGGCTAAATCAAGCCACCAATAATCTGGAAAGAACATAATTGAGAATCTCCTATATATAGCATTATACAATATGAAAAGAATATGAGTTTGATAAAATGGATGATAGGTAAATGGATATGTCGTTATTTTATGATAATGTCCTTATTTTGAAAAGTGCTCACAATATGGGCGTCCTGAAATTGTGAAAGGCTATTGAGATGCAGATGATATTTGTTATAAATTGCGGCGTAAAACCCACACGCTTGCATGTGGGATGAAAGCCGCTTCTCTTTAACTTGATAAAGACGTAGAATAGAT
>JAFVFM010000231.1 GCA_017475415.1 Solobacterium sp. | reverse complement strand
TCTTTCTCATATTCTGGAAGAAGCCTATACGCTGGTACTCTAGCGTGCCTCATAGGTAAGAATACTGAATCAACCATAGATTTCTTAAGCAATCTACATTCCTCAAATATTAATGTATTCGCTCTTTCACCACGAGAAGAATCAGTTTCAGGCAAAATTAAAATCCAAGAACCATTAAATGTAAAATCAACACGTATTTCTTCTTGGTCGTATTTAAATTTTATCAAACCTTGCTCTTTCATCCACTTGAGCTTCAGAGAAAATCTATCGCATAATTCATCTTCCATTTTATTCTTAACCATTTTTTTAGCAGTTTTAATTGTGGTGGCGGTTAATACAACTTCAGAGTGTGGATACAACAAACATTTTATGAAACCACCAAGAGCGGCAAGAAACGTCTTAGACAAACCACGCCCACACATCATATAGAATACATTACTGATTCCCATAAGATATATCATTATCTCTTGGAACGGTTTTAAATTAATACCTAATTCATGTTTTGCATATATATTCCAATTTCTTCTATAAAAAGTACACCAATCACGTACCTGTCGCCTACGTTCTTCTTTCGTGAGCTTTCTTTTACGTTTTGTACGCTTCTTTTTCTCCATTATTAATTCTTCTAACGTCATTACGAATCAACCCCTTCTTCGGTATATTCCGCAATTTCGTCCTTAGTGTTCTGAAGAGTATATTCTTTAGAACCCAATAGCAAATTATATAATGGTCTTTTGATGTGGTCTTCCCAATACGAACCAATTCCCATGAAATCTTTGTATTTTTCCAAATCCTTATAATGAAATGCGGGTTCTTCTTCTTCCATCATGGCAATTTGTGACTCTATGATTTTTTCCGCCATACTCAAATCACGAGTATTTTTGAAATCATCAATCTCTAAAGTTTTCATTAATTGTATAAGTTGCTTCTGTTCGTCCTTTGTGTCTTCATGTGCCTCGTCCTTTTTACGAATGGCAAGCTCTACTAAACATAGCCTACGATACAACGTTTCCTGAGATGGCTTTAATTCGCCTAACCCATCTGTATAATATTCATATCTGTATTCAAGATATTGATAATCTTCAACTTCTTGATGTCCCCAATCTAGCACAAAGCTTTCCATCTGTTTCATTATAGATTCTTCATGCTTCTGCAAGCTTTTAATGTCTCCATACGAAACATCGGTGTCAGAAAATTCTGTCCATTTATCTGTAGCCTTGCGCACCGTATTCATCGCTTGTAAATAATTACCTACATAATTAAAACCCGTACCAATCTTATCTTTACTAGCAATTTTCCTTTCTAATGCCTCAAAAGCCCTTTTCGTGAAAGGTATACCAATATCTGCACAGGTTAACCATAATGCACTTTCCAAATCACCAAATTCTTTTATTCTATTATGTACCATTCTCAAACAACAATCTCTGCAATATGGTATTACTTTATTGTAATGAATCGGATTCGGAGACTTATAAAATTTTTCTATTGGATGCGAGCGACCACAGCCAATACAATAAGACTCTTTTAAAGGCAATGTTGTAGCCATTTTTATCCTTTCACCTTCCTTTTATTCCATTTACTATATATTCTAATTATGAATATATTCAACCCTTGTAATTAAATATTCATTGATAATAGCAATTTTAGCTGTTATATTGGGCGCACTACTATTCATAAAAAAGAAAATGGATAAATGAAATACAAGTGTAAAGTAAAGGTTAAAAGCCTTTACTTTTTATGTGTAAATATGATATATTAAAGT
>JAFVFM010000230.1 GCA_017475415.1 Solobacterium sp. | reverse complement strand
TACCATTTCACGATACAATTCTTCGCTATGTTGCCAATTCAAACAAATAAATAATTGCCCTATCTTTTCTTCTACTGTCATTTCATCAATTGTTTTTTCCACCCATGCCAATTGTTCCTCATTCAAATTGAAGGGTTTTTTACTCAAATCAACCATACCATTCTCCTTCTGAAAGCGTTTTCTTTATTTCTATTGTATGCGAAATGGTATAATTACTAAATAGCAATTTACACTCACTTATCTTGCAATTTGTTTTTATTTGCGATTAATCACTAAGCCATATAGTGCACCTAAAAAGCCACCTAGAATATGGGTAATTTGCGATACATTATCTTGTAAGAATAAGCCTTCATATACCTGTTGGCCAATATAGAATAAGGCTACTAAGATAAAGGTGATTGGTATTTGTCCCCCTTTTCTTTCGCCTGTTATAGAAGCTAAAAGAATAAAGGCGAATACTACGCCACTTGCCCCCAATAACATCGTATCTCCTTGAATAAAGATATGCGCAATACCTGTAACTAGTGCTACTGCTACAATAATGCTCAACAAATTCTTCGCACCATATTTTTCTTCTAATAATGGCCCTACTAATAAAATCATCATCATATTGTTGATATAATGCTGCGCATTTGCGTGACCTAAGTCATTTAAAAATAAACGTACATAGAATAATGGATCACTTAAAGAACCACGATAAACAGAAAACAATAAACCATTGGTTAAACCATTTGTTACATAATTCAAACCTAAGGCTAAGGCACTCGCAAAAACGAAACTAAGTACCATAGGCGAATTCCATTTAATATGTTTTTTCATTATTACCTCCATGAAGCATTTTCTTTTCAAGCTTACAAAGTATAGTATATACTAACCATGACAAAGGTAGGTGATAGAATGCCAAATTTTTCTAGCATGCCCGTTACCATACTCGCTATGGGCATCTCTATTGTGGTATTTTTTGTATTATTATCGAAAAAGAATGAATACAACAATCATATACACAAATATACCCTTATCCCTATGCAGGTAAAACGTGGGCAATATTATCGTATATTGACTTCCGCCTTTATGCATATACAGCCTTATCATATCTTAATGAATATGATTGCTTTATATAATATAGGTTCCTTCCTTGAACCATTTATGGAATCTCTCTACTTTGGTATTGTTTTATGTTTATCCATATTAGGCAGTGGTATTGCCGTTACGTATTTAAGTGGTGAAACAAGTCAAACAATCGGTTTAAGTGGTGGTATATTTGGTTTATTAGGAGCTTATATTATGATTCTATTTAAATTAGGCTTATTTGGTGATCCATCTGTACAATCTTATTTGATTCGTGTAGTTGTCATGAATGGCTTAATTTCCTTAATGCCTGGTGTATCTTGGCAAGGGCATTTAGGTGGTGCTTTAACAGGCTTAATCCTTACATTTTTCTTATTCTAGGAGGTAATAGTGATGGCAGAAAAATATGTTCCATTAGAAGAAAGAGATGGTGAAACATCTATTGTTTATTTTACAAGAGATATTTCTCCAAAAGGAATTCAAAAAGCTTATGAAAAGGTAAATGCGCATATGCAAGGTAAGGTAGCGATAAAGCTACATACTGGCGAGCGTAATGGCCCTAACTTTACACCAGCTTCTTGGGTAAAAGAAGTCATGGAAAATGAAGAAACATTAAAAGACGCAACCATTATTGAAACCAACACCTTTTATGTTGG
>JAFVFM010000229.1 GCA_017475415.1 Solobacterium sp. | reverse complement strand
CTACAAAGGTCTCTTTTTCTTCTTCACTTAAATTATTCAACCAATCATCTAATGTTTTGTCTAGAAAGGCATTGCTTTTACTAATTCTTTCTTCCCTTACAAAAGAATTACGATAGACTAGCCAACTATATGGATCATGTTGGTGCATACCAGTGCTATAACTTTTGATGACATGATGTTCAATATCATTATTTAAGAGTAAGCCTACAATAGAAGATTCAGGAATAATACTATAGATTCTATCTTTGATGGATAGATAATTCTCACTTTCTGTTATTTCTTTCAAAAAGCCTGGTCCATCATTGGAATAGATGATTTTAATCTTATCACGAATTGATGCTTCACAAAATGCTGCTGCATAAACTGCTAAATTACCGCCTTTAGAATGTCCTCCAACGATGATATCTCTTGTTTCATCCTTCATATAGCGATTCAAATAATCTACCGCAAAAACCTGCGCATGTATGCCACTTTTAAAAGATAATAATAAATCTTCTTTCCAGCCTGTTAAGCTATTATCTGTACCTCTAAAGGCAATATAGACAAAATCATTAAAATCCATTGTCATAGCTGAGAATTGTGTAACACTATCCTCGCTTACATGATTCACATAATAGCCTATTTTTAAATCTTGAAATCTTTTTGATTGAATTAAATCATCCATCAATAATGGCGCAGTTAAAGAACGTGGTTTACGTTGCCCCACTACTTCTCTTGTATGAAAATGGAAATATCTTTTTCTTACTGTATCTAAATCTAAAGGAGCACTATCTGCATCAATGACATTTTCATAATCAGAATAAGCTAAAGTGGATAATAACATATTATCTACTTCATTAAAGCCATCATAAGAAAATTCAATATCTCCACGCCATTCTATATAATCTAAAAATGTATTCATAAATAAATTTAACGGCGGAAACCCACTTGCTAAAGCAAGTGGGAGGAGCCGCTTTCTCCTTTCTAAAATATATAGTTCGTAATATACTCTGCTTACAGAGAAAACCGTTGGGTGACAGTTGTCACTGAAGGCACTCTTTGATCATTGACAAGTTAAGATATGAGGTTTTTCCAACTAATCACTTGGAATGTAAAATCTTAAGTGCTGAAAAAACTTTTAACTGCAAGCATGGGAATTAAGTACCGTTGCAGTTGTAAGAGAGCATGTCTCTTTTGCAAGGGGTGTTTCAATCATCCCGTGATGTAACATCAGCAAGTTTGCTTGTAACAAAGGTAGGAGACCATAGGTCGTTAGCACTACTCGATAGCTACAAGCTCACTCACTTTAGTGGATGGGTAGTTGACATCTTAATTGTAAATGCCTATAGCCATATTGCAAAGGTAATTTACACTTCCTCCTGTATATCAAAAATATAATCAAATGGATATTTCTTTCTTTTTGTACTCACAATAACCCTTTGTACGGTATCTATTTCTTTCATTTGAATACTCTCTTCCTGATAATTTCCCCCATATTTTTTTTCATCAGGAGAATAATATATAATCTTCACTCTTGGTTGACTCTTTATCTTTTCTTGCAAGGCAATAATCTTTTGATTCAATTCTTCTAAAAGAGTATCGGATAAAATCTTTCTTTCCATTGTAGTACGATTACTTTCATCTAGAGATTCTTCATATCCCTTCAAAGCCGCAAATGGTGCAAATTGAGCAGCTCTATCCTTCAAAGACATTTCTTTGCGATTCTTCGCTTTATGATGAGGCAAAAGAAGTATATCTGCATAATCTTCAATCTTTCTCATTCCCTATGTCCTCCAATTTGTTTATTTCTCGCTAAGCCAGTTGCCCCTTCTTCTAAACTGGTTCCTTTAATTACGGAATTCTTTCCATATTTATTCTTAATATTTAAGATAGCTTTTTGCGCTGCCTCATCCTTGCGCATTGCCTTCCTTTTCTTTTCTTCACTTTCGTTAGAGATTTCTTCATTACTAAATAAATCCATTTGTTGAACATATTTCTTTTCTTTCGCTAAATAGGCTGGTAAAACATGATTGGCTGAAAGATTAATACGCCTTATTAATCGTGATGGTTCTACAAGATGATCATATAATTGTACTAAAGCTTGGCTAATGGTTTTGGCGGAATAGGTATAACGCTCTAAACGTACAGCTGCAGAGCTTGGTTTCGCTAGAATTCTACCATACCAATCGGCTTTTTCTTCCACTTCTTTCCCTAAATCTTCCGAAATATCATAGCCTACATATAAACCAACAGAATCTGTCATTAACCCTTTTTCCATTAAATCTAAAGCTAATTGTTCACTCATTTCTTTAACAATAATCCTTGCCTTATCATAACTATAGGCTTCCATTAATACTTGCCCACTACTTAAAGAATGATTTTCTGGTTCATATGCTTTAATATCTTCCATACGTGTTGGTTCATAGCCCCAAGCATGATCAATTAATAATTCCGCATTAATTCCAAATTCTTTATATAATATGGCATCATTCTCCAAAGAAAAACGAGCGATATCTCCCATGGTAAGTAAATTATATTTTTCTAATCTTCTTGCATAACCTCTTCCTACTCTCCAAAAGTCCGTAATAGGCATATGTGCCCACAAACGCTTACGATAGGATAATTCATCTAATTCCGCTATGCGAACACCATCTTTATCAGCAGGCAAATGCTTTGCGACAATATCCATTGCTACTTTAGCTAAGTACATATTTGTACCTATGCCAACAGTAGCTGTAATACCTGTATCATTGAGTACTTCTTTTACTATCTTAATGGCTAAATCATGAGCAGATAAGCCATATACTTTTAAATAGGATGTAATATCGATAAATACTTCATCAATGGAATAAACATGTATATCTTCTTCCGCAAAATATTTGCGATAGGTTTGATAAATACGTGTGCTATATTCAATATAAAAAGCCATTCTAGGCAAAGCAACTAAATAATCAACCCCTAAAGAAGCATCTTTTATGATATCGGAATAAAAATAAGATTTTCCTGTTTGTCTTTTTTTATATCCACGCTCACGATTGATTTTCTTTACCTGTTGTTCCACTTCATATTAGGGAGGCCTACCTGATATACCAAAGGACTTCAAAGAAGGAGAAACTGCTAAACAAATGGTTTTATTTGTTCTACTTTCATCTGCTACAACTAGATTCGTATTTAAAGGATCTAAACCTCTTTCAACGCATTCAACAGAAGCATAAAAAGATTTTAAATCAATTGCGATATATGTCCTATCCATTATTCTTTCTAGCTTCCTTTAGCTTCTTTTTTAAATAACGATAACGCATATATTTTTCATCTTTTTCAAAATGGATATCTCTACATTGTGGATAATCTAAAGTATATTCTAATGCATTAGAAAACTGTTCACTCGTTAAATCGAATATACAATCGTTTACAACATTAAAACAATGCACTCCACCTTCTTTTAAAGGAATACCATATACCTCTCCACCAAAGATATCCTGTGCTAGAAAAGAGGTAATCGAACATTGGCCTAAGCTTGGATTATCTTCTTTCCATTTATCTTGCATACGCAAAGCACAACTTTCTTTTGACCAAATCTTTTTTAAATATGCATATAAGACAAAAGGATTTTCGATAAAAGAAAAGCTTTCTTCTATTGGTATTATCTTCTTAACTTTTTCTTCATTTTCTACATAAAAAGACATGTCTATATTATACAATACAAACATGCCTATTTCGCTTGTCTAAACTTGCATTTTTAACCAATCTTCTTTCGTCATTAAATTCACATGCCCAATTCTTACTTCATTCATTTGTGTAACTGGTACAGATTCATTCGTCCATTGATATGTAAAACCCAATTTTTCTTGTAGACGTTTTGATTGAAGATTTCCATCATAATACGCGCACCATATGCGATTTAATTGTAAGTCAATAAAAGCGTGCCTAATTACCTCAATAGCTGCTTCTTGCATTAGGCCTTTACCCCAATGCTCAACACCTAACCAAAAGCCCAATTCCATTTCATCCTCTTTTTCCGCTAAATCATTTTTATGCAAACTAATACTACCTATTACATGCCCAGTTTCTTTTAACACAATGGCATAGGTTTCTTCTACCATTAGTATATTGCGAATAATAGATAAACTATCTTCAATACTTTTATGTACTTTCCACCCAGCACGAGGACCAACGCGCTCATCACTTGCATAGCGAAAACAATCTTCTGCATCACTTTCTTGCCAAGGTCGCAAACGTAATCTTTCTGTTTCCAATATCATATCTTTTCTCTTATTTTCAACTTTCTTAATTCTTCTTTTTGCGTTGAAGATAGCCTTCTACTTTCAATTGCCTTCTGTATAGCTTTATTATGTGTCCAAGTATCCAATTTTCTTTCTTTAAGGAAAGGTAAAATAGTTTCATATTGTTTCGCTAAAGCAGTAGCGAGATACCATGCAACCATCATTTTTACATAATACTCTTCACTTTTGATACTTACTACTTTCTTCACATAAGCAATATCAAAATCTTCATCTAAATAATATTGCATTAACATCTTAATCCCAAAGCGCTTTGTATACGTATGTTTTGATTTTAGCCATCTATTGATTTCTTTCAATAATTTCTTTTTTTCTTTACCAAAAACCTTTGGCGATAGTTGATCACATGTTGCCCAATTATCGATATATGGCAAAAAAGCATTCACACTTTCTATGCACTTTTCATAATTCTTTTCTTCCATAAGGATAAAAGCATGCAGTTGGTTTTCTTCAAAGTATTGGTGTGGTAAAGCAATTAAGAAAGAAGAATTATTCTCTCTATCTTTCATTTCTTTCGCTAACTTCTTTAATTCATTTGTACGTACACCTATCATCCCTTTAGGATTCATGTTAGGAATTAATTTAATTTGAAAGGCTTTATACTCTTCATCCTTTTTTTCTAATACTCTTTTTCTTATTTCTTCATGAATATTCATTTGTTTATTTCTCTTTTTTATTCTATTAATTCGGCAAGGGTACCACGCCTGACCTACTGGATCAGACGTGGGTGAATTGTAAACGTCAACCTCAAAATGTAGTTTTTCGCCAAGTTGAAAATGTAGGTTTTTAGCTTTCTTCCTCAAATATATTTTTATCTTTTATCCTGTATGACATACCATTTATCTTAATCACTTCACAATGATGAACTAGT